>JALYZQ010000237.1 GCA_030948805.1 Actinomycetota bacterium
GCCATCCACCGGACCGGCGAGCCGGCGGTTTAGTCACGGCGATGCGCTGCGGCGTCAGGGAAACCAGGACCGGCCCGTACCGCTCGCCGATTCCCCGCAGGATCCAGGCGTTGCGAAGCTCGGAGTAGCGAAACAGGGCGCCCAGCAGCACCGGCACCCAGCTGGGCACCCGGTGGCGGCGGCGCGGAAGGAGACGACTACTCGTGTTCATTCACCCCATGCGGATCATAGGTTTTCCGGACCGGCGCTGGCAACCATCGTGTTATTGAGCCCGGGCATCGGTGTGCTGGGGGCGCTTTGCCGGGTCGGGCCCCATCGTGGCCCGGCCAGCATGCACAACGTGCCAACGGAGGGGCGCCGAAGCTGCCGTGGCACCTTTGCGCTGCCATACATGCCTGCGGCGCCATCGCTGAATTGACCGGCGCGATTGGCGCGGCTTACACGTCCCGGGGGCCTCGATGAGAGGCCGGGAGCGCCGGACCGCGGACACCGTCGCGCTCAGGACTGCATCTGCTCGAGCTTGCACTCGGCGGGTGGCTTGTCCTGGCGCCAGCGCAGGATACGGGTGCCGTGCCGGATGCGGCCGTCGCTGGCGTGGTCGAAGGTGACCTCGACGACCAGCTCAGGGCGCAGGGAGATCCACTCCAGATCCTTCTCGCTCTTCCACCGGCTGGGATCACCGTGGCCGCGCTGTCCGGTTTCGTAGGGAGCGAGCGTCGTGACCAGGGCCCGCTTCTCTGACGCGCGCAGACCGGAGGAGTGCCCGACGACGTGCAGCGCCTCCCGATCGTCATAGAGGCCGAGGATCAGCGACCCGACGGTGTCGGGCTCCTTGCCCGGCCGGTAGCCGACCACGACAGCGTCAATCGTCCGCACCCGCTTGACCTTGACCATCCCCGCGCGCTGTCCGGGGCGGTAGGGCGCACCGAGGTCCTTGGCCACCACCCCTTCCCCCCGGGCCAGCCACGGGCCCGTCTCATCCGGCTCCCGGGTCAGCGGCGTGAGGCCGATGCCGCTTTCGGTCAACCCCTCAAGGAGTTGGCGGCGCTCGGAGAACGGCCGGTCGAGCAGTGACTCGTCCTCGACCGCCAGGACGTCGAAGGCCAGGTAGTGGGCCGGGGTCTGCTCAGCCAGCAGGGCGATGCGCGAGACCGCTGGATGTATGCGCTGCTGCAGTGCGCCGAAGTCCTGCAGCCCGTCGTCACCGTCGATGACGATCTCCCCGTCGATCACGTAGCGGCCGCCGGGGAAGGCGAGCTCCGGGAAATAGCGACCGAGCGGCTTGGCGCCCCGCGACTGGATCAGAAACTCGTCGCCGTCGACGAACACGATGGCCCGAAAGCCATCGAACTTGGGTTCATAGCTCCACTGCTGGCCGAGCGGCAGCTCCTTCTTGGAGCGCGCGAGCTGGGGCTGGACGGGCGGTGAGAGCGGGAGGTCCACGGAGGGCGATGTTAATGCTCGGCGTCCCCCGGTTGGCAGCGCTGGCCTCAATGCCTAACCGACTACGACTACGATCGTACGATGACCACCGAACCAGCCACGGCGGCCGAAGAGGAGTACCTGGAGTCCCTGTTCTGGCTGTTCGAGGCTGGGCTGCCCATGACCGGGGCCAACCTGTCGCGCGCCATGCAGCTCTCAGCGCCGACGGTGCACGAGATGCTGGGGCGCCTGGAACGCGATGGCTACGTGGCCCGCGGGCCGGGGCGGGCGATCGAGTTCACCGGGTCCGGGCGCGGGCACGCCGAGCGGATCGTCAGCCGCCACCGCCTGATCGAGCGCTTCCTGACCGACGTCGTCGGCGTGCCGTGGGATGACGTTCACGAGGAGGCTGAGCACCTCGAGCACGCCATGACGGCACGGTTTGAGGCTTATGTGCGAGCGTCGGTCGGCGATGCTCTGACCTGCCCCCACGGACATCCCATCCGGGTCGGCGAGCGGATCGACGGCGTCCCGCTGGCCGACTGCGAGGTCGGCGCCGAAGTGACCATTCTGCGCCTGGAGAACGAAGCCGAGGATCTCCTGCACTACCTCAAGCGGGCGGGCATCGAACCGGGCCTGAAGGGGGTGGTGTCGGCCAGTGACGGGGAGCAGGTCCAGGTCGACATCGGTGGACAGCGCGCCGCCGTCACGGTCAGCGTGGCCGAGACCGTCTCCGTTCTGGCCCACCCTTCGCCTCCGCCGCGCACCGCGCTCCCCGAGCAACTGGTGCTGGGACGCGAGCGCTACGGACGATAGTCCTCTCCGTCGGTTTCAGACGGTGGCAGGGAGCGCCGTCGGCCTCAGACGGTGGCCGAGAGCTCGCGGCCGGCCAGCAGCCAGCGCTTGATCTGGCCCCAGACCGCCGGATGGTTGAGCAGGTCGAAGTGGGTGGCGCCGCCCAGGTGCGAGTAGCGGTCAATCGGGAACTGCAGGCGCTCCCCGTGCCCCTCATGAGACCAGGCACTGGGGCGCAGGACCAGCAGGTCGCCGACCAGGCGACCCAGGGGGGCGCCGGCATCACGCGACAGGGTGGCGCTGACGAAGTAGTGGTTGGCGCTCTTCAGAAACGGCACCACCGTCCCCGTGTTGCTCCAGAAGGCGTCGGCGTCGTGCCCGTCCCAGTCCTCGTCGACCACGTAGCCATAGCCCAGGTCCTTGGTCCCCGCGCTGCGCAGCTTGAGGGGCGTGGCGAAGGGTCGCGTCTCGGGCAGGCGCGACAGGCCGTGACAGGCGGCATTGGCGGCCCGCTCCAGCGGCGCCCCCTTGTGCGGAGTGCCGAGCATGAAGACATGCCGCACGTGCTCGCGCCAGGAGCCTTCGCCGGCGTAGTGGCAGGCGCTGCGGGCTACCAGCCCGCCCATCGAGTGGCCGACCAGGGCGATCTCGGAGATCTCCACCGGCCAGTTGGCGCTCAGCTCGTCCAGCAGGGCCGCCAGCCGCCGGCCGTTGTGGGAGATGTGCAGGCCGCTGTTGTAGCGCAGGTAGAGCGTCGTGTAGCCGAGCTCAGACTCCAGGCGTTGGCCATAGGGGATGTGCCGATGGGCGCGCAACCGCCACGCATCGTCGGTCTCACACAACCCGTGCAACAGGATGACCAGCCGCGGGCTGGCGTCCGGCAACGCGGCGGTCAGGCTGTCGCTGTCCAGTGACAGGTCACGGCCACCGCGGCGAAGCGTCATGCCACGGGCCAACCTGCTGACCTGGCGCTCCAGGTGATCGCCCCAGGCACCGTTGACCGCCCCCACGGCCAGCCGGCCGGACACGCTGGCCTCGACCGAAGGAGCGTCGCTGGAGCGGGTGAGGCCAACCGCGAACGCGCCGCCGCGCACCACGGCGCCGCTCAGCGCGCGAGCGCCGGCGTAGGCGCCGCTGGCGATCTGGTCATGAACCTGGCGCACCGGCGCGGCCGGAGGCCCGAGCAGGCCGAACACGCGTCCGGCGATCCCCTGGTGGACACCGCGAATCTGTGAGGCCACGCCGGCAGCGGCACCACCGGCCAGGTCTCCGAACGCGCGGACTTCTTCAGGCTGCATGGGCCGGTGCTCCAATCAGCGCGTAGGCCTGCGCCAGGCGCTTGACGCCTTCTCTGATCTGGTCAGAATTTACTCCTGAGTAGGCGAGGCGTAAAGAGGAGTCACCTCCCTCCAGCACAAATTCCGATCCCTTGACGAACTGGACATCGCGCTCCTTGGCCGCGGCCAGCAGGGCGTCGACGTCGGTACCCGGAGGCAGGTCGACCCACAAGAAGTAGCCGCCCTGAGGGGCCACGAAGCTCGCGTCGGGGAAGTGCTCGGCCAGCGCCTGGCACAAGGTCTGGGCGCGCTCACGCAGGGCATCCCGCACGGTGGCCGTGGAGCGCTCCACCGCACCCGAGCGACAGAACTGGTTGACGATGCCCTGCGAGACCATGCTCGGAGAGATATAGGTGCTGGTGGCGAGCTTGGCGATCTGGGCGATCAGGTCGGCCGGTCCCACCAGGTAGCCGACGCGGATGCCCGGACAGACGGTCTTTGAGAACGAGGACGCGTAGACGACGCGCTCGGGATCGGCGGAGACCATGGTGGGCAGCGACTCGCCCTCGAAGCGCAGGGATACGTAGGGATCGTCCTCGAAGATCACGAAGTCATGCTCGCGGGCCAGCTCGATCAGGCGCTGGCGTTTGGCCGCTGACAGCGTGTAGCCGGCCGGATTCTGGAAGTTGGGGATGATGTGAGCGAGCTTGGGCCTCACGCCCGCCCCGAGTAGGCGCTCCAAGGCGGCGGTGTCGATCCCGTCGGGCTCCAGCGCCACCATGCGCACGTCGGCGCCCCGGTTGCGCAAGGAGAGCAGCGTCCGGTCGTAGGTCGGGCGCTCGACGATTACCGTGTCGCCCGCCGAGACCAGCGCGTCGAACAAGAATGCGTCGGCCTGCATCGAGCCGTTGGTGACCAGCACCTCGGCTGGGGTGACGCTGTGCCGCTGCGCTATCCACTCACGCAGCGGCACGTAGCCAACCGACGTTCCGTAGCCGGTCATCCCCCCGGGGTCGGCGGCAAAGGCCTGCTCAGCCGCCTTCTTCAGCCCGTCGACGTCGACGATGTCCAGCGACGGCGCGCCGCGAGCGAAGGAGATCGTGTCAGCCACGACCCCAAGCCTACGCCGTAGGCGCGCTCAGATGCACGTCGACGATCGCTCGGTCTCCGCCTTCGAAACCGCGCACCTGCACCGCGCTGACCTCGGGCAACCCCTGCAGTGCCTGCTCAAAGGCGCGCAGGGCCTCGGTGCTGGCAAAGGGACCGGCCGAGA
Organism: Actinomycetota bacterium; assembly: GCA_030948805.1. Taxonomy (GTDB): domain Bacteria; phylum Actinomycetota; class Thermoleophilia; order Solirubrobacterales; family Solirubrobacteraceae; genus Palsa-465. The sequence continues at coordinate 4,768 of JALYZQ010000237.1, forward strand.
CGCTCACCGGGCCAACCTCGGGCGCCGAGTCCGACCAGGCCGGGCGCACGGTGGCGACGCGCTCAAGCCTTTGCAGGAGCTCGCGCATCGACGAGAGCACGTCCTCCTGGGCGACCATGAGCTCGTGCAGCTGCCCGCTCGGATCGGCCGCCACCGGCGGGGGATTGCCAACCGGCGTCAGGCGGCGCACCTCTCCGGGAACCTCAATCGGAGGGGACCATTCGACCTCCGGTGGCGCCTCGGGCGCCGCGGCCTCCTCGACCAGCCCGGTCTGGATGCTGCGCAGACGGCGGTCGATATCGGCCAGGCGGGCGTCGAGGATCGAGATCTCGGGCCCCTCATCCTCCGGTGACATAGCCCGCGAGGCTACAGCCTGCGGCGGCGTCCTCCCCGCCTGCGGTCGCGCCGCTAAGCCGCGGTGCCCAGCAGCGAAACGGCCAGCTCGGCCACCTGGGTCGGCGTGCGCCCGACGCGGACGCCGCGCTCTTCCAGGGCCTGGGCCTTGGCTGCGGCCCCGCCCTGCGAGCCGGAGACGATCGCTCCCGCGTGGCCCATCGTCTTGCCCGGCGGGGCCGTGAAACCGGCGATGTAGGCCACTGTGGGCTTGGTCACGTGCTCGGCGATGAACTCGGCCGCTCGCTCCTCGGCGTCACCGCCGATCTCGCCGCACATGACGATCAGCTCGGTTTCCGGATCATCTTGGAACAGGCCGATCACATCGATGAAGTCGGTGCCGGGGACAGGATCACCGCCGATGCCGACGATGCTCGAGTTACCAAAGCCGCTCTGGGCCAGCACGTTGCCGATCTGGTAGGTAAGCGTGCCCGAGCGCGACACCACGCCGACGTTGCCAGCGCTGAAGAAGGCGGCCGGGATGATCCCCACATTGGCCTTTCCCGGGGAGAGGATGCCCGGGCAGTTGGGACCGATCAGGCGCGCCCGGCCGTTCTTGGCCAGCGTGTTGTAAACGCGCAGCTCGTCATGGGCAGGGATCCCCTCGGTGATGCAGATGATCAGCTCGATGCCGGCGTCCTCGGCCTCGAGGATCGAGTCGGCGGCAAAGCGCGGCGGCACGAACACCATCGCCGTGTTGGCGCCGGCCTGCTGCACGGCTTCGAGGAAGGTGTTGAAGACCGGCACGCCCTCCACGTCCTGGCCCCCCTTGCCGGGCGTCACGCCGGCCCCCACCTGGGTCCCGTACTCGCGGTTGCGCAGCGAGTGAAAGGTGCCCTCGCGTCCGGTTATTCCCGACGTGCACAGGCGCGTTTCGGTACCGACGAGGATGCTCACGTTCGGGCCGCCGCCAACTCGACCACCCGCGCTGCCGCCCCGTCCATTGTCGCCTCGGTATGCACGCCGTCCAGCGCGGCCTCGGCCAGCAGGGCGCGGCCCGCCTCGTCGTTGGTCCCGTCCAGCCGGACCACGAACGGCACCTCGGGCTTGATCTGGGCAAAGGCTTCGATCAGGCCCTTGGCCACCTCATCGCAGCGGGTGATGCCACCGAAGATGTTGAACAGCACCGCCTTGACCTTGGGATCGGAGAGGATGACCTCCACGGCGCTGGTGATGGCATCGGCGCGCGAACCACCACCGGCGTCGAGGTAGTTGGCCGGCGCGCCACCAGCTTGGGCGACCACGTCCAGAGTGGACATGACCAGCCCGGCGCCGTTGCCGAGGATCCCGATGTCCCCGTCGAGCTTGACGTAGGTCAGCCCCCGCTCCCGGGCCATCGCCTCCTGGGGATCCTCACCGGAGGGATCGCGCAACTCCGCGTTCTCGGCGTGGCGGTACAGCGCGTTGCCGTCCAGGGTGACCTTGGCGTCAAGCGCCTTGACGTCCCGGTCTGGGGTCACGATCAGGGGGTTGACCTCGACCAGCGTGGCTTCCTCGGCGGTGAAGACCTCGTAGAGCTTGGCCAGCATGGCGCCCACCGGTCTGACCACGTCGGCGTCCACGCGGGCCTCGAAGGCCAGCCGGCGCCCGTGGAACTCCTGGAAGCCCAGCAGCGGATCGACGTGCAGATGGGCGATCGCGTCGGGATCTTCGTCGGCGACCTGTTCGATGTCCATGCCGCCCTTGGTCGAGAGCATGACCAGCGGCGCCTTGGCGGAGCGGTCGAAGACCACTGAGGCGTAGTACTCGGAGGCGATGTCTGAAGCGACTTCGACCCACACCTCGTGGACGGTCAGCCCGCGGATGTCCATGCCCAGAATCGACCGTGCGTGTTCTTCGGCCTCGGCACGGTCCTGGGCGAGCTTGATCCCTCCGAGCTTCCCGCGGCCGCCGATCTGAACCTGAGCCTTGATGACGCACGGGTAGCCGATCTGGTCCGCGGCCGCGACCGCCTCATCGACGGTGTGCGCCGGTTGGCCGGCCGGAACGGGGACCGCGTGGCGAGCGAACAGTTGCTTGCCCTGATACTCGAGCAGGTCCATGACGGCGCCTCACTCTAATGATTCAGGCACGGGCAGGGCACGGAGGCACCCCAGCCAGCGCCATGGCATCATCAGCCAGCTATGGCGATCCCGAAAACAGTCTCTTTTGTCACCTTCGACGTCTACGGAACCCTGATCGACTGGGAGACGGGCACCTACGATGCCTTCCGCAAGGAGGCCGAGCGCGACGGCTTCACGGTCGAGCGCGATGAGCTGATACCGCTCTTCCACGAGATCCAGCAGCAGATCGAGGCCGGCTCCTACGAGCTCTACGCCGAGGTGCTGCGGCGTACCGCCGTCCAGATCGCCAAGCAGCTGGGCTGGCCGTTGGAACCCTCGCGGTCGGGTTTCCTGCCCGATTCGGTCCAGCGCTGGAAGCCGTTCAAGGAGACCAACTCCGTGCTGACCAAGATCGCCAAGAAGCACAAGGTCGGCTTGATCTCCAACATCGACGACAAGCTGCTGGGCCAGACGCGCCGCCACGTACCGCTTGACTTCGACCTCGTCGTCACCGCCCAGCAGGTCCGCTCCTATAAGCCCGATGCCGCCCACTTCACCGAGTGCGAGCGCCGGATCGGCTCAAAGCGGGGCTGGGTCCACGTGGCCGCCAGCTACTACCACGACGTCGAGCCCTGCTTGAAGAAAAAGGTTCCGGTGATCTGGGTCAACCGCAGCAAGCAGCAGCTCGAGCCCGGACAGAAGAAGCC
>JALYZQ010000248.1 GCA_030948805.1 Actinomycetota bacterium
GTCCAGTCAAGCCTTCTGGCGCTTGCTGCGCGCCGGTCAGGCGGCGGTGGTGCTCGATGTCGCCTTGGGCGGCGTCCTGCTTGCCCTGGGTCAAAAGGAGCCCAGCCTGCACCTCATCTACGGGCTGCTGCCGCTGGCCGTGTCCTTCGTGGGTGAGCAGCTGCGCATCGCTGCCGCCCAGGCCGTGCTCGACGCCCGCGGCTTTGAGTCCGCGGCGGCGGTCGGGGAGCTGCCCGAGCCCGATCAGCGCGTGGTCGTCATTTCGATTGTGCAACGCGAGCTCGGGGTGATGGCGCTGGCGGCGATCGTGATGGCGGTACTGTTGGCCCGGGCCGCGGCCACCGCGGGCTGAGGTGGCGGCCACCGAGGGCTGATGTGGCGGTCACCCGGGCTGAGGTGGCGGTCGCCCGGGCTGAGGTGGCGGTCGCCCGGCCTGATGTGGCGGTCGCCCGGCCTGATGTGGCGGTCGCGCGGGTTGGGCTCCAGAGTCCGCGTACAGCACGTGGTAGCCGCCGGCGTACCACAACAGCGGCTCCCCTTCACCGAGGCCCAGGGCGCTGACCTCGCCGATGGCGATCGTGTGGTCGCCGCCGGCGATCAGTTCACGCAGCTCGCAGGTCGCCCAGGCCAGGCTGCCCTCAATCACCGGCACCCCGTTCTCCAGCCGGTGGGGGACCCCGTCGAGCTTCTCGGACTCGGGCAGCTTGGATGCGAACACGCCGGCCAGCGGCGCCTGGGCGGCGTCCAGCAGGTTGACGGCAAAACGCCCCGACTCGCGCACGATGGGCAGTGTTCGGGCCTGGTTCTCAAAGCAGACCAGGGCCAGCAGCGGCTCCAGCGACAAGGAGCACAAGGCGTTGGCCGTCATGCCACCCGCGCCGGCTGGACCGGTGCTGGTGATCACGGCCACGCCGGTGGCAAAGCGCCCGAAGACCTCACGAAACAGCTCGGGGCCGGGTGCGGTAGTCATCGAGAGGCTTTATAGCGCCCGGCGTGTCGGGCGCTGACCGGGCAAGGGACGCCCCGACGCCGGCACCTCTGGTTGCCGCCGTAGGAGGACGAACGCGCTGTTGAATGATGGCGAACGTCGCAAGACCGGCGCCGGGGCTGCTGCTCAGTTCGCCGCCCACGCTCACGCTCCTTCCGGCCGGAGACTTGACCACCGGGCCGGCTGGCCGGGGACCGGGCCCTATTACGTCACGGTCAGCGTGCCGAAGGTCCCCAGGGCCTGGTCAGAAAGGATCGTGGACGAGATCAGATACTGGCCCGGGGTCAGGGTGGCGATGAGCTCGGTGGTCTGTCCGGGCGGGATCGGCTGGGTCGAGGCCTGAGGATGGCCTGCGCGGGAGATGACCAGGTTGTGGCTCAGCCGTCCGTAGTTGTGGACGAAGATCGACAGCGTGCCCGCCCGCGCCCGAACGCTCTGAGGGGCCACGTGATACTCGGTGACCGCGACCTGCAGCGCGCCGCTGCGGCCGACGGCCACGGTGTTACCACAGCCCACCGCGGCCACGGCCAACAAGGTGAGCAGAGATGCTCGGGCTCGGGGGAGCGGGGTCGGCATCGGCGTTGCGATTATGATCCCGGCCGGATGAGTCGGTCGTTCAGGGTCCTTCTGAAGTCGAGTGCATCGATCGCGGTCGCGGCCCTGGTCGCCGCCTGCGGCAGTGAGCACATCAACGTGCCTGCGGGCACCCCGACCCATGCCGGCGCGGTGCTCTTCAACCAGCGCTGCGCCGGCTGTCACACCTTCTCCTATGCCGGGACGCATGGCTCGGCGCCCAACATCCGCACCGCGCAGGCCAACAGCGGGCCCAACTTCAACCAGCGCTGTGAGCGACCCGTCAGCCGGGTTCTCTACGCGATCGAGAACGGCGGTTTCTCCGGCGCCTACATGCCCCAGAACGTCGTCGTGGGTCAGGACGCGATCGACGTGGCCAAGTTCGTGGCTACCTACGCCGGACGCCAGGCTCCCCACCAGCTGGGCATCAAGCCGTGCGAACACGTGCCGGTTGGCTCGCTGCCGCCCGGTTCGGGCACCGCCCAGGTCGTCTCAGCGTCGAGCTCTGCGACGACTCCGAAGTCCTCGACGACCAAGCGCCCCGCCAAGTCGCAGACCACCAAGCGACACCAGGGCAGCAAGGCCGCGCTTGCGCATCGTCGCGCCCAGGCCAGGGCCAAGAAGAAGAAGAAGAACGCGCACGCCTAGTCGGTGCTCGACCTCCGTCTGATCCGCAGCGACCCTGAGTACGTGCGCGCGGCGCTGGGGCGCCGGGGCGCCTCTGCCGGCGAGGCCATAGATGGGCTGCTCGAGCTCGATCAACGCTGGCGGAGGGTCACGGCCGAGCTGGAGGAGCTCCGGGCTCAGCAGAACCAGGCCAGCCGGGCGCTGAAGGGCGCCCCGACCGAGGGCCAGCGCGCCGAGCTGGCTGAGCTGGCCGCCCGCGGACGCTCACTCAGCGATGAGGAGACGGGGCTGCGCGCTCAGCGCGACGCCGCCCTGTCGGGCCTGCCCAACCTTCCCGCGCCCGACGCTCCGGCCCAGGACACGGTGTTGCGGGAGGTCGGCCAGGGTCAGCCCAGCGGTCGCGATCATCTCGAGCTGGCCGGCGAGATGATCGACATGGAGCGCGGGGCGCGCCTGTCCGGCTCGCGCTTTGCCTACCTGCGCGGCCCGCTGGTCATGCTCGAGCTGGCCCTCGTGCGTTACGCGATGGAGAAGCTCACCCCCGAGGGCTTTGAGCCGGTGATCCCGCCCGTGCTGGTCCGGGAGACGGCGCTGTACGGGACCGGTTTCCTGCCCGACACCGAGCAGCAGATCTACCGCCTCGCCGACGATGAGCTGTACCTGGTCGGGACCTCCGAGGTCGCGTTGGCCTCGCTACACCGGGATGAGATCCTGGCCGCCGAACAGCTGCCGCTGCGCTACGCCGGCTTCTCCAGCTGCTTTCGCCGTGAGGCCGGGGCGGCGGGCAGGGACACACGGGGCATATTCCGCGTCCATCAGTTCGACAAGGTCGAGATGTTCAGCTTCGTCGCGCCCGAGACCGCGGAGCCGGAGCACGAGCGCCTGCTGGCGATCGAGGAGTCGATCATGCAGGAGCTCGAGATCCCCTACCGCGTGGTGGCCATCGCCGTCGATGATCTGGGCGCCTCGGCGACCAAGAAATACGACCTGGAGGCCTGGCTGCCCGGCCAGCAGCGCTACCGCGAGCTGACCTCATGCTCGAACACGACCGACTACCAGGCCCGGCGGTTGAACGTTCGCTACCGGCCGGAGGGCGGCCGCCCCGCGCACGTGTGCACGTTGAACGGCACCGCGGTGGCGGTGGGCCGGACGATCATCGCCCTGCTCGAGAACGGGCAGCAGCCCGACGGGTCAGTGCTGCTGCCCGAGCCGCTGACGGCCTTGGGAGCCCCACCGCGGCTGGCTCCCAGCGACTGACCGGGCGGCTAGCCCGGCTCCACGGCGCGCAGGCGTGGCGGTCCACTGTCCTCGAGCACGACCAGGGCGGCGCGGGGTGGCCCGCAGGTTGCCACCCGGGCTCGCATGCGTACGCCGAAGGTGTTCCACGGGCGCACCACGCTACGTGTGGTTTCGGGATCCTGGCCGTCGGCGGCCTGGGCTATGGCGGCGGCAAAGGTCGTGCGTCCCTGGGCTTCGGCGTCGGCCGGGACCAGCAACTCGGCCACCGGCTTGTCGACGGCCAGCTCCTCGGTCATGCCCAGAAACGACTGTGCCGCCTGGGACATCGCCTGCACCAGCAGCGAGGAATCCACGACCAGGAAGGCATCCCGGGTCTGGGGTACCGCGTCCTCGCGCGCCTCGAGCAGCAGGCCGAGCCCGCAGGAGGTGCATACGCGCCCGTTGGGAGCCGGCGGACCTCCGCTGGGGGACGGTGCAGCGCAGTGACCGCAGAACCAGACCCACGGCAGCGCCGTCTGGTCCAGGCCGCCCTCGACGAGTCTGAGTGAAGGTCGCAGTGTCACTGGCTTGGTTACCGAGCGTTCCCTCACGCCCGATTGAAAATCACCTCCGATGAACCGTGGAGTTTACGAAACCAGCCAGGACGGCGCAAGGATTTCTGACCGGAGTTCTCGCCCCAGAAGCATCCGTGGAGACTACGGAGAGGGGGGGATTCGAACCCCCGAACGAGGTTAACCCCCGTTACGCGATTTCCAGTCGCGCCCGTTCAGCCGCTCCGGCACCTCTCCTGAGAGCACGGGGAAGGGTAGCGTGGCGGGTGTCCATCGGCCGGGAACGGACAGGGACGGCAAGGCTAGATCTGCCAGGCGCCGGCCCGCAGCAGCGGAACCTCTCGCCCGTCGGCGTAGCGACCGGTGACGGCGACCTCGTCCCCGCCGATCATGAAGTCGACGTGAACGTCGCTGTGGTTCACCCGCGGGCGCTCCGCTGAGTCGCTGACCCCGATTTCGTAGCCCTGTCCGATGGCGATATGGCTGGCCGCGTTCTCATCGATCAGCGTGTCGTAGAACACGGTCTCCAACGGCCCGATCCGGCCCTCGCGGTCCACCAGCGCCACCTCACCCAGGCGGCCCGCGCCGTCGTCACGTTCGCTGATACCGCGCAGGGCTTCGGCCCCCTCCTCGGCCTCGATGGCCACGGCTCGGCCGCCGACGAAGGTGACCTTCAGCCCGGTGATCGTGGTACCGGCGGTGAACAGGGGTTTGGTCGCCGTGACCACTCCCTCCACGCGCTCGGGGTCCGGGCTGGTGAATACCTCCTCGGTGGGGAGGTTGGGGGCGTGCTCGATTCCATCCACCGTGGTGAAGCGAGCCGCGCACCAGTGCGAGCTGGGCAGCAGGCCGATCTCCAGGTCGGTGCCCGGACCCTGGAAGCGCAGACAGTCCAGGCGCAGGTCATCGAGCTTCTGTGCCGTCCTGGTCAGGGTGTCCAAGCGTTCGCGCCAGGCGGCGACGGGATCGGACACATCGAGGCGACACATGTGCGCCACCTGGGCCCACAGCCGGCCCAGGGCTTGCGCGGGGGAAAGGTGAGGATGCACCAGGGCGGCCCAAGCCGCGGTCGGACCCGGTACGGCCGTCCAGTTAGTAGTGGCCGCGTCGACGACCTGCATCGATTCAGCCAGCGCGGGGAGCATGTCCAGCCCCAACAGAGCAGGATCGACACCGTCCAGGGCATGGGGGGCTGCGGGCCCGGTCAAGGCCACCCGGGCGCAGCGGTGCTCGCCCAGGGCCAGCGCACGCTCGCCCAGCCAGGGGGGGACGAAGCGCAGCGTGTCCGGGCTGGCATGCCGGGCCCGCGCGCGCTTGAAATGAACGTCGAACACGCTCAGGTCGACAAACAACGCCCCGCACGAGTAGGCCTGTTCGGCCACGGCCCGGGCCAGGGCCTCCTTGCCCGGCTCGGAGGTGATGGCCAGGATCTGGCCGGGCTGAAGGTTGGCGCCGAAGCGCACGGCCAGCTCGGCCAGGGCGGGCAGGTAGTCGGATTGCGTGGGGTCAACCTCAATCATCTCGTGCGCCTGAGACCGGTTGGGGAGCCAGGAGTATCCCTGGATTCAGTATTCCGGCTGGATCCAGCTCACGCTTGAGGGCGCTGAGCGCGGCCAGCCCCAGCGCGCCGATTTCGCCTTCGAGACCCGGGCGGTGATCGCGTCCCACGCCATGATGATGCGAAATCGAGGCCCCGGAGTCGAGGATCGCCGTCAGCGCCGCACGCTTGACCTGGTGCCACTGCGCGCGAGGATCGGCTCCCTGGGCACAGGCCACGGTGAAGTACAGGGATGCGCCGGTGCTGTACACGTGCGAGATGTGACACAAGATCACCGGCGGGGTGCCGTAGGCCGTAAGCGAGTCACGTACGGCGCCGGCGACGGCTGTGTAGAGGCCGGGAAGCTCAGACCAGAAGCCGGCCGTCTCCAGCGTCTCCACCAGGGCTCCTGCGTCGATCAGCGCGTCACGCAGGTACGGACCGGCAAAGCGCCCGCGTGACCAGTCATCGCCGGCACCGTTGACCGGCTGCGCCCCGGCGGCGCGCAGCGCCTCACCCGCGGCCTCGGCACGGCTCGCCACCGTATCGGCGCGGCCCTCGAAGCCGCCGATGGCCAGGGCCCCGCCATCGCCGGAGCCCAGCTGCTCGGGCCGCGCCAGTCCGAGGGCGGTCTCGGCCTCATCCGAGAGTCTCAGCACGGTGGGTCGGGGACCGTCCTGGGCCAGTGACCTGACCGCCGCCGTGCCCTGGGCGAAGCTGACAAATCGCCACCCCTCGTAGCGGCGCTGCTCCGGAGCCGGGCTCAGCGCGACGCTGAGCTCGGTGATCACGCCCAGAGAGCCCTCGGAGCCGAGGATGAGCTGGCGCAGGTCCGGGCCCGCGGCCGACTTCGGCGCCCGTCCCAGGGTCAGGGTCCCGGTCGGGGTCGCCGTCCGCAACGCGACCACCAGCTCGTCAAAGCGCCCGTAGCCGGCCGAGGCCTGGCCACTGGAGCGTGCGGCGGCAAAGCCGCCCAGGGTCGCGAACTCGAAGGACTGGGGGAAATGGCCGATCGTCCAGCCCTCGGCGCCCAGCAGCGCCTCGGCCTCCGGGCCTCGCAGGCCGGGCTGCACGCGGGCCACGCGTGACTCGGCGTCCAGCGACACCAGCGCGTTCATGCGCCCCAGGTCGAGCGCCACCACGCCCCTGAAGCCGTCGGCCTCCGGGGTCAGGCCGCCGACCACTGAGGTGCCGCCGCCGAACGGGACCACAGCGATCTGCTCGTCGGTGCAGCGGACAAGGAGGTCCAGGACCTCCTCATGGGTGGCGGGGGCGAGCACGAGGTCGGGGGCCGGGAGCGGCTGGCCGGACCGCACGGCCAGGAGATCGAGGGTGGACTTTCCGCCCGCGTGGCGGACCCGCGCCTCCTGATCGTCACGCGCGTGCTCATTCCCGACCACGGCCGCCAGGTGGGCCCGGAGCCGCGGGTCCAGGCAAATCGGCGCCAGCGCGAGCTCCTCGATCGAGCGCGGCCTTCGGTTCTCACGGGTCACACCGAGCCCGTCGCGCAACAAGCGCAGCATGGACTCGGGCAGTGGGACCTCCCGGGCCGGGTCGCCCCAGCCCGACCAGGAGAGCTCGGGGGGTGGGGACACCGGCCGCCGCAGAGTCACGGCGAGACCGTATCTACTCCGCGCTGCGCCAGTGCGGAATGGCGAGCACGATCAGGCGCAGGCGCTTCTCGGTCAGGGCAGTGATCTCGCGCTGGGCCTGGGAGGCCGGGGCCTGGCGGCGCTCGGCCTGGGAGCGAGGGGGAGGTTCGCGAGATCTGCGCCCGCTACGGCCTGCCCTTACAACACCGGTCCGCTGGGACAGCAGTTCGGCTCGGTGATCAAGAAGATCTGCCGCCTGGCCCTGCCGGGTCGCGACCGCAGCGGCCAGCGCCCCCGGGCGTCGGCCCAGGACGCCGCCCCCGCCCCCCAGTCTGACCTGGCCATCGCCGCCTGATCGCGGGGGTGATGTATCTAAGCGTCGAAAACTGACGCTTAGTTGCAACGCGCTCCGCCGCCAACGGCCGCAGCGCAACCGTTGGCCCCGGGGCCACCACCGGCGTAGGCTTTGCGCAGTCCGCAACCCCGGGAGAGAGTCATGCGCGAAGGCCTGATGATGGACGACTACCCGCTGTCGCTGACGGCGCTCGTGGAACGAGTCGAGACGCTCAGCGCCGACCGGGAGGTGGTCTTCCGGCGTCCCGACGGCTCGGTCGGGCGAAGCAACTACGGGGAATGCGCGCAGCGTGCTCGGCGCCTGGCCGGCGCTCTGCGCGACCTGGGCATCGAGCCCGGTGACCCGGTGGCCACGTTGCTCTGGAACCAGCCCGAGCATCTCGAGCTGTACTTCGCGCTGCCCTCCATGGGAGCCGTGATCCATACGCTCAACCCGCGGCTGCATCCTGATGAGCTGAGCTTCATCGTCGACGACGCCGAGGACCGGGCGATCGTGGTCGACAAGTCACTGCTCGAGGCCTTTGAGGGCTTCAAGGACGCGCGGAACTTCGAGCACGTAATCGTGGTTTCGCGCTCGGGCTCAGTGCCCGACGGTTACCTCGATTACCAGCAGCTGATCAAGGACGCCGAGCCGATTGACTGGCCCGCCGCCGATGAGCGGGCCGCCGCGGCCATGTGTTACACGTCAGGTACGACTGGTCGGCCCAAGGGGGTCGTCTACTCGCACCGTGCGCTGGTCCTGCACTCGCTGGTCGGCGCGCTACCCGACGTAAACGCCCTGTCGCGCAACGACACGTTGCTGCCGGTCGTACCGATGTTCCATGCCAACGCCTGGGGGCTGATCTTCACCGCCGCCCTCAGCGGGGCCGGCCTGGTGCTGCCCGGCCCCAAGCTAGATGCCGTCAGTGTGCTCGATCTGCTGGCGCAGGAGCGGGTGACCTTCACCGCCGGCGTGCCCACGGTGTGGATGGCCGTGCTGGCGGCCCTCGACGCCGAGCCCGAGCGCTGGGATCTGAGCGTGCTCAACCAGATGCTGGTCGGCGGCTCAGCCGCGCCGCGGAGCATGATGGCCGGCTTTGACCGCCATGGGCTAACCATCGTGCACGCCTGGGGCATGACCGAGACCTCGCCTCTGGGCAGCGTTTGCCGCTTGCCGCGTGAGCTCGAGGACGCGTCCGAGGAGGAGCAGCTGGACTACCGCTGCCGCCAGGGCCGCGCGACGCCGTTTGTCGAGGTGCGAGCCCGCAACGATGACGGCGAGCTGATCCCCTGGGATGACGAGGCCATGGGTGAGCTCGAGGTGCGGGGCCCCTGGGTGGCCCGCAGCTATCACGGCGGCCAGGGGGCCGAGAAGTTCACCGACGACGGCTGGTTTCAGACCGGCGACGTGGTCACGATCAACGCCAGCGGCAATCTGAAGATCTGCGACCGCTCAAAGGACCTGGTCAAGTCCGGTGGCGAGTGGATCTCCTCCGTCGACCTGGAGAACCTGCTCATGGCCCATCCGGCGGTGGCCGAGGCGGCGGTGATCGCGATCCCCGATGAGCGCTGGGGAGAGCGGCCGCTGGCCGCCGTGGTCCTCAACCAGGGCGAGGAGGCCAGCGCCGACGATCTGCGCGAGCATCTCGGTCAGCAGTACGCCAAGTGGCAGCTACCCGAGCGCTACGAGTTCATCGACGAGATCCCGCGCACGGCGACGGGGAAGTTCAAGAAGACGGCGCTGCGCGAGCAGTTCCTGGGCGCCGAGGCGCAGGTCTAGCGCTCGGGCTCGCCCAGGCGCTGTTTCTGGACCTTGCCCAGACCGTTGCGGGGCAGCTCTGCGAGGAAGTGCACCACGCGGGGGCGCTTGTGCGGGGCCAGCTGCGCAGCCACGTGATCGATCAGCTCGGGCGCTGACGCTGCGGCCTGCGGTCTACGGACGACCCACGCCACCACCCGCTCGCCGAGATCCTCATCGGGCTCCCCGGTCACCGCCGCGTCCTGCACGCCGGGATGCTCACGCAGAGCGGCTTCGATCTCTCCGGCGCCGAGCTTGTAGCCGCCGCTCTTGATCAGGTCGGTGGCTCGCCGGCCGACGATCTGCACGTAGCCGTGGCGGTCCCACGTGGCCATGTCCCCGGTGGCAAACCAGCCGTCGCGCATGGCCTCGGCAGTGGCCTCCGGGCGGCCGTGGTAACCCAGGAACAGATTCGGGCCCCGGACCTCGATCTCGCCGATCGTCTCCGTGTCTGACGGGCTCACTGCGGCGCCGTCATCGTCGATCAGACGTAGCGCCACGCCGTTGAGGGGTCCGCCCACCGTGCCCGGCGCCGGTTCGCCGTCGGCGCGGATGGCCGTGTTCATGAGCGTCTCGGTCATGCCGTAGCGCTCGAGCACACCCCGCCCGGTCAGCCGGGCCAGCCGTTCGTGCTCGGCGGCGGGTAGGGCAGCCGACCCCGACACCAGGAGGCGGGCCTGGCCCAGGGCGGTGGCCAGCGAAGGCGACTCCGCGGCGGCATCGGCGAGCCGGCGGTACATCGTCGGGACACCGAAGACCATCGTGGCTCCGTCGTGGAGCGCGGCCCCGATCGCCTCGGCCGAGAAGCGCCCCACGTGAACCGCCGACGCCCCCCGGCGCACCGCGCCGAGGATCCCCACCACGAGCCCGTGAACGTGGAACAGGGGCAGGCCGTGGACGACGGTGTCACGCTCGCTCCAGGCCCAGGCGTCGGCCAGAGCGTCGAGGTTGCTGGCCAGGGCGCGACGCGGCAGCACGGCGCCCTTGGGCGGTCCCGTGGTGCCCGAGGTGTAGGCGACGAGGGCCGGGGCCTCGGGGTCGAAGCGATCATCTCCCGGCAGGTCGGAGGTCGGCCCAGCATCCAGGTCGACGGGGATCCTCGGCGGTCCGGCCAGCTCCTGGCTGAGCTGGGTCCCGCTGGCGGCCAGCAGCGCCTCGGGGCCGGCGTCGTTGAGCACGTGCTGGAGTTCGCGCGGGCCTGAGCTGGGGTTGATCGGCACCACGGCAACGCCGGCCCGCAGGGCGCCGATCACGGCCACGCAGGTCTCCAGTCGTGGCTCGGCCAGGACTGCCACCCGCTTGCTTCCGGCCACCGCCCGGCCGATCGCCGCGCTGGCCCGGTTCAGCTCGGAGTAGCTGAGCGCTCCCTCGGGAAAGGCAAGTGCAGTCCGCCCAGGGGAATCCGCGAGCCTGGGGAACAAGGCGCCGGCGGCGTCCATCCCGCTGAGGGTCAGGGGTTCCAGCGGAAGGTCACGGTGGCCCCGGCCGGGAGCGTGTAGGTGAAGCTTCGTCCTCGCCAGGCCACGCCGAAGCGGGTCGCCGTTGAGCTGTGGTTGTAGACGATCAGCACTCGGCTGCCGTCTGGATTGCGCACAGCGACATCATCGAGTCCGTTCGTGGCCCGGTGGCTGTTCGCCGTGCGCTGGAAGCTGACGAAGGTGTTGGAGGCGATGCGCCATCCCCCGGACTGCACGAACGTGCCGACCTGACCCAGCTGGTAGTAGTCGAGGTTGTAGGTCAGTGCGTGGGTGCGCTCGTCGATCGTGACCAAACCACGGCAGCCGTGACAACCCGAGTTGGGGGGCTCGACGGGGCCACCTGAGGGATCGGTGGCGATGTTCCACAGGGTGACATTGCTGGCCCAGTTGCGCATCGCACCGATGACGATTTCCGGCACCGGGTAGCGGCTGAGATTGGGTGCGCACTCAGTCACGATCTGGTCCACGCTCCCCGCGACCGCGCGCAGGTGGCTCATGACGTTCGGGATGCCGCCATAGCAGTGCCAGGCGATGCCCTTCAGGGCCGGCCGGGCCGAGCCGGTGGCCAACTGCGTGGCGTAGTTCTCCAGCGTCCAGCTCGTGTCCGATCCGTACAGATGTGGATGTAGGCCCGCCGCAGCCAGGGCGGGTGCCAGGTACCCGGAGATGAACCTGGCCTCGTCGGGCTGGGGGAAGTACATGGCCGGAAAGGGCGACGCCGACCGAGGCTCGTTCTCAGGCGCGACGGCCTGGACGGGCACGCCCTGCTGCGCGTAGGCCTGCAGGAACCTGACGAAGTAGTGGGCCAGCGGCTGGTAGGCCGAGGGCAGCAGCGTCCCGCGATGGCCGAGGTCGTCGAGCGCGTGGTTGGCCTTCATCCAGCCTGGCGGGCTCCATGGCACGGCGAAGGTCTCGGTGTGGGGGGAGAGGGCCAACATCTGACGCAGCACGGGCAGGATGTAGGCCTGATCATGGGCGGTCGAGAAGTGGACCAGCGCGGGATCAGAGCGCCCCGGGGGGAGATCGTCGTAGCTATAGGGACGACCGTTGACTGAGAAGTCTGAGCCGCCCATGGGAATCAGCGTGAAGCCGAGGTGGATTCCGCCGGTTGTGAACAGTCCCCTCATCAGTGCCGCCCGCGTCGACGGTCGCAGCTTGGTGCCGATGAGCCACGCCGAGGTGTCGGTCATCGCCGCCCCGACTCCCTTCACGCGCTGGTAGCGACGGCGATCATCGACGCTGATCACGGGCATCCCGCCCCGCCGCCGGCTGGCGAATTGCACGTCGGACAGGGTCGTCATGCGCTGCGACAGGTTGGCCGTGGTTTGCACCACCTCGGCGTAGGCGCCCCTTCCTACCCCCAAGGTCCAACGACCTACCGCCCCGGTCCAGGCCGACTGATGCCACGCTTCGTACAAGCGACGCCCCGCCAGCCAGAACACGGTCTGGTGGCCCTGTGCGCTGACGCCCACGCTGGGGGCTGAGCTGGTGCGCCAGCCGCGGCTTACCGGACCGTGCCAGCGCCCGTCGTAGTAGGCCTCATAGACACGATCGCCCGGTCCGCGCCAGAACACGTACTGATGGGCGTTGGACCGGTTCAAGCCGGCGCCCGGGGCTGAGCTGGCGTGTCCGGCGGCACCCCAGTGCAAGCTGCGCGTCAGGTCAAGTGGGCGACTCCAGACGCGGCGGTGCCAGGCCTCGATCACGTCGCCGTTGCCGGCCGTCCAGAACACGTACTGCCGGCCCGCGGCGCTGACGCCCGCACTCGGGGCCGAGGGCGAAGCCCAACCCCGGTTCAACGGGCCGTGCCAGCGCCCGGTGTTCCACGCCTCGCGAATGCGTCCGTTCCGGCCGCGCCAGAACACGTAGCGATGGTCGCCGGCGGGATCCACGGCGATGGCCGGCACTGCGGTGACCTGGCCGCCAGCTCCCCAGTGGAGCGTGCGCGTGAGGTTCACCGGGCGCTCCCAGCGTCGCGTATAAGCGGCCTCGTAGAGGTCGCCATCGGCGCCTCGCCAGAGGACGAACTGATGCCCGCTCGAGGTGACCACGGCGGTGGGAGCGGACGCGGCCCTCCAGCCACGGCTGACCGGTCCGTGCCAGCTGCCGTTGTACCAAGCCTCCTCGATGCGGCCACGGGTCGTGCGCCAGAACACGTACTGATTGCCGTTTCGGGAGTTGGCGGTGATCGCGGCGGCCGCGCCGGGTGGGGGAGCGGGCGCCTTGGGCTTAGGCTGGGCTCGGGTCGAGTATGCCCTTGCCGATCGCGCCGGACGGGCCGGCGAGCTGGGAGGCCAGAGCACGCCAGCGGCGATCGCGGCAAGGGCGAGCGTGAGCAGGCGATGACGGTGTTTGAGCATGACTGAAAGCGCTGATCTGAGGTCTCTTCGCTCGGCCCCGAAGAAGACCCGAAAAGCTGGATGCTGACTGGCCCGACGTACGCCCGGCATCAAGCGGCCGGGCATTAAGGATCGTAACGAAGTGAGCGGGCGGCGCCCCCGGCGAGCCGGTCCTGGCCGAGGTCCGGCCGGTCCGGAGGCGCGAAGCGGTCTGGGCCTCAGGGGTGTCAGGGGCTATCGATGTGGGTGCCGCATCCGGCGAGGTCGTAGCCGGCAAGGTGGGAGACGCGTTCGGTAAATGCGCTCGTGGCCAGGAGATCTCCGAGCGCGCTGGTGCCTGGGTGCTCTAGCCAGCGCTGCGCGAGCCAGACCTCGACGGTGTGGTCCTCTAGGGCGAGGAAGCGTAAGTCGAACGCTCGCGCGGCGGCTTCGGTGGTGACGGCCGCGCCGTTGAGCGCGGCGGCAATTCTGGCCGCGTCGATGTGCCCGGTTGCCTGTATCCCGGGGCGGGGTGCCGCGATCCCCGCTCTACCCCGAGCGCGCTCAAATGCTTGCTGGCTGGCAGCGCCCGCCGGGCGCTGCGCGATCGGCAGGTCTCCGCAGAGCACGGCCTCGACCGAGTCGCCCGAGGCCTTGGGTGAGACCGCGAGCCCGACCTCCCAGCGCGCGAGGTGCCAGCCGACCACGGGGACCGGCGGCTCGGGAAGCTCGCCGGGAATCCCGTGCACTACCGCCGCATGCACGCGCTCGCGCTTCAGCGCCCCTAGAGCGGTTCCGGTCGGTGCGGAGATCGCGAGGAGACTGCGGGGGCCGAGGCCGTCGAGCATTGCCTCAGCTACGCCGAGCGCCGGGTCGCAACCGGCCAGCGCGATCCCGGCGGGCGCGGCGCCTGCGAACAGACGGAGCTTGCCGCTCTGCAGGACGCCGTCAGGCTTGGCCCAGCTCGCTCCGGCCGTCCCGTGATCGGCGAGCTCGGCCGCGACGAGTCGGTCGCCGACCCGTCCGACGCGCAGCGGCGCACCGTCGCGCAGGCGACCGCCGAGCGCCGGCACGACCTCAGGCTCGAGCTCCGCGAATAGATCCTCGACCGTGCTGGCCAGCGCCCGCGCGAGTCCGAGTGCCGTGTCGACGGCGGGCGTGTTGTGCCCAGCTTCGACTGCGGCGACGAGCTGGCGGCTGACCCCCGCGCGGGCGGCGAGCTCGGCCTGTGTGAGCCCGGATTCCCGCCTCCGCGCGCGGAGAGCAGACTCCTTCTCTGTTGCCATGATTTTGGTTAGGATGCCAGGATTCTGGCGTATGGACAAGGAGGCGTTCGCGTGGTGAGCGCGATTTCGGCCCGACGTTTCTCTGGGGCGCTGATCGCTGTTGCGATGTCCGCGTTGGCAGTTGGCTGCGCAAGCAGCAACTCGAGTTCGAGCGCGTCCAACCCGACATCGGGCGCGGCTACGGCGAGCGCGACCTCCAAAGCCGGCCGCGCGGTACCGACGGTTCTCGCGGCAGCGTCGCTGACCAAGGTCTTCCCCCGCATAGACCCGAGCGCGAAATACACCTTTGGCGGCTCTGGAGCACTGAAGACCGAGATCGAGCAGGGGGCGCCGGCGGACGTATTCGCCGCGGCCAGCCCGAAGCAGCCGGCGGCGCTGTTGGCGAAGGGGTTGGTCGACAAGCCCGTCGAGTTCGCGACCAACACGCTGGTGCTGATCGTCCCCAAGAGCAACCCGGCGCACATCACCTCGGTGGCCCAGATCACCAAGCCGGGCGTCAAGCTGGTGATCTGCAACGCCACCGTGCCCTGCGGCGACTATGCCCGGAAGGCGTTCACCAACCTCGGTATCACCGCGGCGGCGCTGAAGAACGTCGTCAGCCAGACGACCGATGTCACGCAAACGGTGGCCGAGGTCGCGACCGGCCAGGCCGACGCCGGGTTTGTCTACATCACCGACGCCAAGGCGGCGGACGGGAAGGTCAAGGCCGTGGGCCTGCCCGCGCAGGCCAAACCCGGCGCCCAGGACTTCATCGCCGTGGTCAAGGCCGGTAAGAATCAGGCGGCGGCGGCGTTTGTCAAGGAGGTGCTCTCCCCGGCCGGCCAAGCCAAGCTCAAGGCCGCCGGGTTCGGCCAGCCGTGACCGGCGCCGCAGTCAGTGGCGGGCCGGCGCGCCGAGATCCCGACCGAGTCCGGTCGGCCACGGTCGGCCGGGTTGCTCTGTCGGTCGCCATCGCAGCCTTGAGCGCGGTCGTGCTGGCGTTTTTGTTGTTGCCGATTGTCGCCCTGGCCACCTACCAGCCGGTGCATGACCTGATTCACGGGTTCACGACCAAAGTTGCGACCGATGCAATCGTGGTTTCGCTGAAAACCAACGCGATCGCGTTCGGGCTGATGGTGGGACTGGGGACGCCTTTTGCCTACGCCGTCGGCCGCTCGCGGTTCCGGGGGCGCAGCGTCGTGATCACCGTCGTCGAGCTGCCGCTCGTGATGCC
>JALYZQ010000003.1 GCA_030948805.1 Actinomycetota bacterium
GGCCGGGCCGGGCCGGGCGCCCGAGCCCGTCGCCGATGGAGTGGATCCGGTAGCGCCGCTGGCGGGGGTGGAGCCGGGTGTGCTTCCCGGCGCCGTGGAGCCGCCGGGGGCCGAACCGGTTCCGGTACCCGTCGTGCCCGCTGTGCCCGAGCCGCCACCGCCTCCGGCCGTCGAGGGGTTGGGCGGCGTGCTGGTGGGCGTGCCCCCGCCGGTTCCAGTGGCTCCCGGGGTGCTGGAGCCGGGCGGCAGGTTGGGCGGCCTGTACAGGTCGGGATCGAGCACCTGGGTGATCGGGACGGTTTGGGCGCTATTTCCGGGTGGAGCGGTTGGCGGCGCGGATCCCGTGTGGGCCGCCGCAGCGCTGCCGCCAGCGGGCGGTGAGCCGCCCCGAGACGGGCTGAGCGGGCTCCCTGAAGCCGGCGCCGGCTGGCCGGGCGGCGTATCGGTGACGGCAAACGCGCTCGACGCTGCGGCGCCTGAAGCGGTTGAACGCACCGCTAGGTGACGAACCTGGGCCCGGTGGTGGGAGCTTGTGTTGAGCGTGCTCTGGATCTCAACTGCGCCGCCCGCGGTCACGACCGCCGCCGCCGCGAGCAAGCTGACCACATGGCCGGCGCTTCCGGCCATCAGCCCCGCGGCGGCTCCGCCACCGGCGGCGGCGCCCGTTCCGGCGGTGCCGGTAGCGGCGACGGCCCCACCTCCGGCTGCGGCGCCGCTCCCGCCGCCCCAGCCGAGGAGGTTGGCGATCAAGCCGAGCGGGCCCAGGGTGGGGGAGAGGGCGGCCAGGTGGCGACTGAGACCGCGAACCTCGGTACGGAACTCCCGGCAGTGAGCGCAGTCGCGCAGGTGACGTCGGGCCAGTCCGCTGGTGCGCACGCCACGGTCATGGGCGAGGATCAGATCGGCGCGGATCGCTTCACAGGCCGTGTTGCGAGCCTCGCTGGCCTGGGCCAGGCCCACCCGCGCCCGCACGAGCAGGGACTTGACCGCCGGCACCGTGACCCCGAGCACTCCGGCCACCTCGGCGTAGCTCATGCCGCTCAGCTCGCGCATGAGCAGGGCGGAGCGCTGATGGGCGGGCAGACGGCGGACATCGTCGATCAAGCGGCGCAGGGCGTCGCGCTGCTCGACCTTGAGCACGGGATCCTGAAGCCCCGGGGCCTCCGCGTCGGCGTCGCTCACCGCGGCCAGCCGGGGCCGGCGCAGATCGTCGACGCAACGGTTGTGGGCGATCCGGTACAGCCAGGGCCGCAGAGCCAGCCGGCGATGATCGGCGCGCAGCCCGTAATAGGCGCGCATAAAGATCTCCTGCACGGCGTCCTCGGGATCCTGGCCGCTGGCTCCGAGCATCTGGCGTGCGTAGGCAATCAGCCGGGAGCGGTAGCGGTCGTGGATCACCCTGAAGGCGTCGTCGCTGCCGGCTCGGAACAGGGTTATGAGCTGCTCGTCTGAGCGAATCCGCAACAGCGAAGCGCCGATGGCGATCCGAGTGCGCGCCAGCCCTACCGATGCTGGGATTGCGGAGGCTTCCACAGGTAACCCTTGGCCATCACTGTACTGCCTGCCCGGATGGATTTGAGCCGGGATGGCTGCCCGGCGCCGATGCTAAGCCAGCGAGACCATCACGTGCTTGACCTCGGTGTAGTCCTCGAGGGAGTACATGCTCAGGTCCTTGCCGTAACCCGACTGCTTGAAGCCGCCGTGGGGCATCTCCGAGGCCAGCGGGATGTGGTCATTGATCCACACACAGCCGAAGCGAAGCGCGTTGGCGACCCGCATCGCCCGGGCGACATCGCGCGTCCAGACCGACGAAGCCAGGCCGTACGGAGTGCCGTTGGCCCAGGCGATGGCCTCGGCCTCGTCACTGAACTGCTGCACGGTGATCACGGGTCCGAAGATCTCCTGCTGGATCATCTCGTCCCCCTGCTGGAGTCCTGAGACCACGGCGGGCTCGAGGAAGAAGCCCGGCCCCTCGGGCTCCTTTCCCCCGGTGACGATCTCGGCGTTGCTGGGCTTGCGCTGCAAGAAGCCCTCCACCCGCTCGCGTTGACGGGCGGAGTTCAGCGGTCCGAGGGTGGTGTCGGCCGAGCGTGTGTCGCCCAGGACCAGACCCTGGGCCTGCTCGGCCAGCCCGGCGACCACGTCGTCGTGAACCTTGGGTCCGGCCAGCACCCGGGTGGCCGCGGTGCAGTCCTGGCCCGCGTTGTAGTAACCGGTGCCGGCGATGGTCTCCAGTGCCGTCTCCAGGTCGACGTCGTCGAACACGATCACCGGGGCCTTGCCGCCGAGCTCGAGATGCACGCGCTTGAGCGTGTCGGCCGCGGCCGCGGCGATCCACTTACCGGTGTTGACCGAGCCGGTCAGGGAAACCATGCTCACGTCGGGATGGGTCACCAGCGACGAGCCGGTCGGCTCTCCGTGTCCGGTGACCACGTTGAACACGCCGGGGGGGAAGATCTCAGCCGCGTACTCGGCCACCTTGAGGATCGACAGCGGCGTCGTCTCGGCCGGCTTGAGCACGACCGTGTTACCGGCGGCCAGCGCGGGCCCGAACTTCCACACCGCCATCATCAGCGGATAGTTCCAGGGCACGACCTGGCCGATCACGCCTACGGGCTCACGGCGGATGATCGACGTGTAGCCCGTCATGTACTCCCCGGCGGCACGCCCGTCCAGGCAGCGGGCCGCGCCGGCGAAGAAGCGCAGGTTGTCGACCATGAACGGGATCTCGTCGTCGCGGAACGCGTTGATCGGCTTGCCCGCGTT
Organism: Actinomycetota bacterium; assembly: GCA_030948805.1. GTDB lineage: Bacteria > Actinomycetota > Thermoleophilia > Solirubrobacterales > Solirubrobacteraceae > Palsa-465. Next base: position 2,767 of record JALYZQ010000003.1, read on the forward strand.
GGCGGACTCCAGCTCGGAGATCTCGTCGGCGTGCTCTTCGATCGCGTCGGCCAGCTTGAGCATCGCCGCGGCCCGCTCACCGGGGGTGGTGGTCCCCCAGCCGTGAAAGGCCTTGCCGGCCGCGCTCACGGCGCGGTCGACGTCCTGCGCGCTGGACAGCGGGGCGTGCGCGATCGTCTGCGCGTTGGCGGGGTTTATGACCGGCTCGGTCTGGCCGTCGGCGGGGTCGACGAACTGACCGTCGATGAAGTTTTGCAGTGTGGCGGCGGTGGCAGTCATTCTGATTGGCACGCTACCACTCGTCACACGGGACGGCGGGGCGCATCCGCGCCGTCACCCTTCTACGCTTCGGCGCGATGGATGCAGCCTCCGGCATTGGGATTCCGGTCGCCTTTGGCGCCGGGCTGATCTCCTTTCTGTCGCCCTGCGTGCTGCCGCTCGTGCCGGGTTACATCTCGGCCGTGGCCGGCGGGATGCCGGGGGAGATTCGGCGCAGCCGTGTGATCCTGCCCAGCCTGGCCTTCGTGGGCAGCTTCTCGTTCATCTTCATCTCTCTCGGCCTGCTCGGACAGCGGGCCCTGCGCACCGCGCTCACCGGACCGACGGCGCTCAAGGTGTCGGGGGCGGTCATCGTGGTCATGGGAGTGCTGTTCATGCTGGCCCCCTTCATTCCGGCGCTGAGCCGCGAGTGGCACGTGGGGGGTCTCGTGCAGCGGGCCGGGCGGGGCGGTCCGGCGCTGGCCGGGGCGGCGTTCGCGCTGGCCTGGACGCCATGCACGGGCCCGACCTTGGGAGCGATCCTGGCCGCCGCCGGCACCTCCAACTCAGCCTCCCACGGGGCCATCCTTCTGGCCGTCTACTGCGCGGGGCTCGGCATTCCCTTTCTGATCACCGGCTTGGCCTTCGGCACGGCCAGCTCGGCCTTTGCCGTCGTCAAGCGCCACTACCCGCTGATCATCGGACTGGGTGGCGCGGTGCTGATCGCCATGGGGGTGCTGATCTGGACGGGCGAGATCACCCAGCTCAACGTCGTGGTCAGCAACTGGCTGCAGTCAATCGGCCTGCCCAACCTCAACGCCGACACCTGACCCCGGACCGGTTCCTCCCCGGACTGAGCGGGGCGGACCGTGCACCGCGGGGGCCGGCGAGCGGACCGTGGTAGGCTCCCCGCCAACCGGTATTAGGGTTCCCTAACGACCAGTCGTGTCTTTCGCCCAAACAGTCCTGCTCGGCGCCCTCGCCGGCTCCACTATCTACCTCGGGCTTCCCGTGGGACGGATGCGCCTGCTGGGCGCCCGCCCCCGTGTCGCCCTGGCCATGTTCGCCGTCGGCGTGCTGGCTTTCATCCTCGTCGACGTCCTGTCCAGCGGTTTGGCAGTGGTCAGTGGGGCGGTGCAGGCGCTCAAGGATCACCACCAGTCCTTCGCCTACGTGGCCTGGTTGGTTGTCCTGCTGGCCGCCGGCTTCGGCGCCGGGAGTGCCGGCTTGGCCACCGTGCAAAGGCGTATGCGCCCGTTGGGGGCGCGGCGTCCGCCGATCGCCGGGGGCGCGGGCGCGACCGCGGTCGCCGGCGTGGACGCCGATCTCGTCGCCGATGAGCTGGAGGCCAAGCGCCGCAGCGCCCTGCGCACCGGACTCACGATCGCCGCTGCCATCGGCGTGCACAACTTCGCTGAAGGCCTGGCCATCGGCGTCTCGGCGCGGGCCGGAGCCATCAGCCTGGCCACCGTGCTGATCATCGGGTTTGCCTTGCACAACGCGACCGAGGGATTCGGCATCGTCGGTCCACTGGGCGACGTGCAGCCCTCTTGGCGATGGCTGGGGCTCGCCGGGCTGATCGGGGGCGGTCCGACGTTCCTCGGCTCTCTGGTCGGCTATGAGGTGACCAGCCACGCGCTGGAGATGACCTTCTACGCCGTGGCCGGCGGGGCGATCCTGTTCGTGATCGGTGAGGTGTGGAACGGGATGCGGCGCTTTGGCTATCGCGAGCTCGAGCTGCTGATGCTGAGCGTCGGTTTCATGGTCGGCGTGCTGACCGACCTGGTCGTCAAGTACGGCGGCGGCTGAACTCGTCCCGGGCGCTCTGGGCGCTGCGAGCGGCTAGTGTCGCGATTCAGAAATTCGTGTCACCGAATTTATGAATCGGGACACTAGGTCCGGTCGGCGACCATCGAGGCGAGCGTATCGGCCGCGTCGTGCTGCGGGCGCCAGCGCAGCAGCTTGCGCGCCCGCGTGGTGTCCATCAGGACCGGATGGCGCAGGGTCTCGATCCATTGCGCCTCGGCGGGCAGGAAGGGCAGCCGGGCCACCAGCTCGGCGGTCACCTCCACCGCCAGGTCAGGCATCGGCACGCTGTACCAGCCCAGCGCGCGGGCCAAGCCCGACATGGTCATCGTGCCGTCGGCGGCCAGGTTGTAGACGCCAGGGCGGCCCCGCCCCAAAACCGCCGCCCGCAGCGCCGTGGCCACGTCGTCATGGTGGACGAGCTGAAAGGGCACGCCCGGATCGGGGATAACGGGTCGCAGAGCGGGCACCGAGCCCAGGGCGCGGCGCACCGCCGCCGGTAGCTTCTCCGAGAGCTGGATGTAGGGAATGCTGTGGAGCAGAGTCTGGGCATCGGGGCCGGCCACGATGCAGGGCCTGAAGACATAGGCCTCGGTCGCCTCATTTCCCAGCAGGTCCCACAGCGTGCCCTCGAGCTCGGCTTTCTGAGCCGAGTAGTAGTGCCGCTGTGTCCCCCGGGCCTGGACGTCCTCGGTGAGCAACTCGGGATTGTCGTCATGGAAGCCGTAGGCGGCCACCGAGGAGGCGTAGACCAGACGCTTGGCTTTGGCTTCGGTCGCCGCTGAGAAGACGTTGCGTGACCCTTCCAGGTTGACGCCGGTGGTCTCCTTCATGTCGCCCACTATCACGAAGGCCAGGTGCACGACGACGTCAGCCCCGGCGACCACCTCGCGCACCGACTCGGCGTCCAGCACGTCTCCCTGGCGGTATTCGGTCTTGCGTAGGCCGGCCGCCTCAGGGTCGAAAGGGCGGCGCGCCATGGCCACAATCCGCCCCACCTCGCGGCGGCCCTCCAGCTCGCGCAGCAGAGAGCGGCCGATGTCCCCGGTCGGGCCTGTGACGGCCACGGTGAGCTTGGGCGAGCTGGGCTGGCGCGAGCGCCGGGGCTGAGATCGGGTGGTCGTCACGGCGCCAGAGTCTATGTTCGCCGGCTCGGGCTGGGCAAGGCGGTGCGCATCGCCTTGCGATCAGTCGTCGTAGCCGGGCTCGCCGGGAAGCAGGATCCTGACCTGCTCACCAGAGCCGACCACGCGCGGCTGCACCGGCTGGACCGTGCGGGCGGCGGCATAGCGCAGCAGGTCCGCCGCCGAGGCAAAGCCAGACAGCCGCTCCAAATGCTTGATCGTCGGGAACACGAGCAGGATCTCTTCCCGGCGTCCCGCCTCCAGAGCCGTACTGGGCGCGTACCAACGCGCGTCGACCACCTCCTCGCCATCGATCACCGGCTCCGCGCCCTCGGGCAGAGCGGCCAGGAAGAACCAGGTGTCGTAACGGATCTTGACCTCAGCCGGGGTGATCCAGCGCGAGAATGCGACCAGCTCCGCGGGGTCGCCGAGAACAATCCCGGCTTCCTCTGCGAGCTCGCGGGCTCCGGCCGCGCGCAGGGCGGGCTCACCGTCCCCATCGTCGGGACTCACCGCACCTCCGGGGAACACCCAGGCGCCACCCATGAACCTGGCCTTGGGCGTGCGCTGAGCGAGTAGGACCTCTAGCCCGTCCTCGCCTCCGCGCAGCAGGATCACCGTGGCCGCCAGCCTCGGAACCGTCGCCTCGCCGGCGTTCAGCTCGGCGCCCGGCTCGGGTCGATTGACGCTCATGGGTCGACCCTACCGCCAGCCGCGGGTTGTACCCTTGCGCGCGTGAAATACATGTGTGAGTCCTGCGGGTTCATCTACGACCCCGCCGAGGGGGACCCCGACGGCGGGATCCCACCCGGCACGGAGTTCAGCGACATTCCGGACACCTGGTTCTGTCCGGTGTGCGGAGCGCGCAAGAAGGACTTCGCCCCGTACGAGGACTAGAGGCGGCCGCCGGCCGAGGTCAGCGTCACGCGGCGCGGGGGTCAGCGTCACGCGGCGCGGGGGCGGAGATCAAGCCGCCGCGGGCGCCCCCTGCCTCGCCGAGAGCAGGTTCCGGCTCGTGGCCTCGGCGATGGAGGCTGCCGTGATAGCCACCAGCCGCACCAGATCGTGCTCGCTCATGGCCGGAGCCGGCATCAGGACCATGACGTCGCCCAGCGGACGGATCACGGCTCCGCGACGCCGGGCGGCCAGCGTGACGCGCCGCGCGATCCCCTCCGCGGGCTGACCGGCGAGCTCGATGCCGACCATCAGGCCGCGCTGTCTGACCTCGGTCACGGCGGGCAGCGTGGAGACCCGCTGGCTGAGGGTCCGGGCCAGAAGCTCGCTCTTGGCCGCTGCGTGTTCGAGCGTGTGCTCGCGCTCGAAGGTCTCCAGCGTGGCGATGGCCGCGGCGCAGGCCAGCGGGTTGCCGGTGAACGTGTGACCGTGAAAGAACGTGCGTGACTCGTCGGGAGCGCCGAGGAAGCCGGCGTAGATCGGCTCGGTGGTCAGCGTTGCGGCCAGGGGGAGATAGCCCCCCGTCAGGCCCTTGCCCACGCACATGAGATCGGGGGTGACCCCTTCGTGGTTGCAGGCGAACATCCGCCCCGTGCGGCCAAATCCGGTAGCCACCTCGTCGCAGATCAGCAACACGCCGTGGGCGTCGCACAGCTCACGCACGCGTCGCAGGTAGCCGGGGGGTTGCATCAGCATTCCCGCCGCGCCTTGGACCAGCGGCTCCATCACAACCGCCGCGACCTGATCGCCGTGCTCGGCCAGCAGGGCCTCCAGGTGGTCCTGGTCGCCGGCCCGGGCCGCGAGCGTTTCGAACAGGAGCGGGCGATACAGCGAGTGGAACAGGTCGATGCCCCCGACCGACACCGAGCCGATCGTGTCTCCGTGGTAGGCATTCTCCAGGCCGATGAACCGTGTACGTGAGGGCTGCCCCTGCTGGGCCCACCACTGAAAGGCCATCTTGAGGGCCACCTCGACCGCGGTTGAGCCGCTATCGGAATAGAACACGCGCGTCAAGCCTGGCGGCGCCACGGCGACCAGTCGTTGGGCAAGCTCGATACCCGGCTCGTGGGCCAAGCCCAGCATGGTCGAGTGCGCCACGCGGTCCAGCTGGGCACGGATCGCCTGATCGATGGCGTGGTGACGATGTCCGTGCACGTTGCACCACAGCGACGAAACCCCGTCGATGTAGGCCTTGCCGTCCCGGTCATAGAGGTTCGTGCCCTCGGCGTGGGCGATCAGCAGGGGCTCCTCGGGATCCTCGCACCACCCCTGTTGCTGGGTGAAGGGGTGCCAGAGGTGGGCGCGGTCTATGTCGAGCAGTTCGGCGGTCGAGGGCATGGAAGCGGACGCTAGACCCGGGACCGGTCGGAAACGAGGTCGGCCCGTTGGCACGCTATGCAGGTCGCAGCAAGCCCGGCTGGGCCCTTAGGCCAGCCAGCGCCGCAGCGGAAAGTCCGCCGCCGCGGCCGCCAGGTGCTCGGGCGATGGGCCGGGCACGGGCGCCAGCACGCCCACCTCGACCTGGCCGAGGCTCTCGATCGTGCTTCGGTTCGAGAGCTCCATCGCGCTGGGCTCCGCCGGCCAGGGGGTGAGGACGACGGCGGCCACGCTGAGCCCGGCGGCTCGGGCCGCTTCCAGCGTAAGCAGCGTGTGGTTGATCGTGCCCAGTCCGGGACGCGCGGCCACCAGCACGGGCAGCCCGAGCTCACGGGCCAGGTCCCGAACGCTGGCCCGGGCGGACAGCGGCACCAGCAGACCCCCGACGCCCTCCACGACCAGTGCCGTCTCGGCAGCCTGCAGTGCGCGGATTGAGCTGACCAGCGGACCGAGCTCAAGCGGCCGCCCGGCGAGCTCCGCGGCCAGGTGGGGTGAGACCGGAGGCCCGTAGCCGACCAGCATCGTCTCCTGCGCCGTGGCCCCGGCCACGCTTGCCAACAGCTGATGATCGGGCGGCCAGTCGGGGTCCGGAGCCTCGTCCAGCCCCGTGATGATCGGCTTCAGGGCGCGCACCCTGATTCCCTGCGCGCTCAGCCCCGCCACCACCGCCGCGCTGAGCACGGTCTTGCCCACGCCGGTGTCGGTGCCGGTGACAAAGCAGCCCCGCACGCCGCCGGTAAAGCCCGGTCGCTAAGCGGCGCGCCGGACGGGCGCGGGGGCTTCGAAGTCAAACACGCCGGCACCGGGCGCGAAGGTGGGCTCGGCCTCCGGCTCGAAGGCCGGCGAGGTCGGCCAAGCCGCCGGCGCGTCACTCCGGCGTGGGTCCCATCCGGCCGCTCGGGCCGCCGCGGCCAGCGTCCGCGCGGCGGACACCAACTCGGCTGGCCGGTGGGTGGCCATGACGGCCAGGCGCAGGCGCGAGGTCATGGCCGGGACCGTGGGCGGTCGGATGGCCTGGGCGAAAACGCCGCGGCTCAGGGCCAGCTCACACAAGCGCATCGCCTGCCGGGCGTCGCCGATGACCAGGGGCAGGATCTGTGTGCGCGAGCCCCCGGCATCGAGACCCTCGGCGCTCATCGCCCCGGCCAGCGTCTGCGCGTTGGCCTGAAGTCGCTGCACACGGCGGGGGTCGCTTTCCAGGAGGGTCAGCGCGGCCAAGGCGGCGGCCACGGCCGGGGGTGGGGGCGCGGTGGAGAAGATGAACGTGCGGGCTGCGTTGAGCAGATAGCGCGACATCGGCTCATCGCAGGCCACGAAAGCCCCGTAGGAGCCGAGCGCCTTGCCCAGCGTGCCCACGATCACGTCGACCTGGTCCTCTAGCCCGGCCTCGGCCAGCGCGCCCCGCCCGCCGTCGCCGAGGGCGCCGGTGGCGTGGGCCTCGTCGACCAGGGTCCGTAGACCATGACGCTGGGCCAGCTCCACGATCTCGGGCAGCGGGGCGACGTCTCCGTCCATCGAGAACACGGAGTCGGTCACGACCAGCGCGCCGCGGCCCTCGGCCTCGCGAATGCCCCACTCCAGATGCTCGGGATCGCAGTGGTCATAGACGAAGACCTCGGCCCGGGCCAGCCGGCACCCATCGATGATCGACGCGTGGTTGAGCTCGTCGGAGAAGATCACCTCGCCGGGTCGGGCCAGGGCAGCGATCACTCCGGCGTTGGCCAGGTAGCCCGAGCCGAACAGCAACGCGCTCTGGCGGCCCTTGAAGGCGGCCAGGCGCTCCTCCAGCCGGCGATGAATGGTCATCGTGCCCGCGACCAGGCGCGATGAGCCCGCACCCACGCCCCACCGAGTGGCCGCATCGGCGGCGGCCTCGCGCACCGCGGGGTGGTCGGCCAGCCCGAGGTAGTTGTTCGAGCACAGCAGCAAGACCGGCTTGCCGTCGACCAGTACGTGCGGGCCCTGCGGGCCGCTGACCAGACGCGTGCGCCGGGCCAGGCCCAGGGCCCGCAGCTCGTCCAGCCGCGCTTCGAGCTCGATCATGCCGCCTTCCGGCCCAGGGCGTGCGGGCCCCGATTGGGGGCGCCATCGGGACGAGGGGGGACCGACCGCTTGGCCGCGAAGCGCAGCTGGCGCGACGGGTCCCACAGCTTGACCTCAAACGGCTCCCGATCCGCCGCTGGCTCCCGCGTGTCCATCGCCGAGGCGATGACATCCGGGGTCTCGCCCTCCAGCCAACCGTCTCGGTTGTCGGGCCGGGGATTGGCGCCGTTGTCGGGCTGAGGGGCGACGTTCAGGCCCAGGTTCTCGAACATCGCCCGATCCTCGTCGGGCGTGTTGCCCAGGGTGGTCAGGAAGTTGCCCATCATGACTCCGTTGAGGCCGGCGCGCACCGCCGTGGCCTGGAGCTCGCCCAGGTTCTCCACCCGCCCCCCGCAGAGGCGGAACAGCGCCTCAGGCAGGATCAGGCGAAAGATGGCGATCCACTTGACAACCTCCCAGGGGTCCATCGGCTCGCGATCGCCGAACTTGGTCCCGGGTCGGGGATTGAGCAGGTTGATGGGCACGCTGGTGGGGTTGATGGCGGCGAGCTCAAAGGCCATCTCGACCCGTTGCTCGCGCGTCTCACCCAGGTTGAGGATGCCGCCCACGCAGGTCTCCAGACCGGCCTCTCGCACAGCCTCGATGGTCCGTATCCGTCCTGCGTAGCGCACGGTGGTCGAGACCTCGGGGTAGTAGGACTCCGCCGTCTCGACGTTGTGATGCACGCGCTGGATGCCGGCTTCCTTTAGCGCCTGGGCCCGGGGGACCGACATGTGCCCGATCGACGCGCAGCGCTTCAGGTTGGTGTGCTCAGCGACCAGGCGCGCTCCGGCCAGCACCTTCTCGAAATCGCGCTTGGACAGCCCCTGGCCCTGGGTGACCATGCAGAACCGGTGCGCGCCGGCGGCCTCCGCCGCGCGGGCGTGCTCCAGGATCTGCTCGGGCTCCATCATCGCGTGCATCGGGGTCTCGGACTCCGCGTACTTGCTCTGCGCGCAGAAACCGCAATCCTCGGCGCAGCCGCCGGACTTGGCGTTGACCAGCGAGCACAGATCGGTGGCGTCGGCGAAGCGCTCCACCCGGGCCTCCCAGGCCCGCTGCACCAGGGCCTCGATCTCCCGGTGATCTTCGAGCTCGCCTAAGCTCAGCGCCTGCTCAGCGGTTATCAGCGGCGGCATCGGCTGCGCACGCTAAACCGCGCTCCGGACGTTGTCCGCGGGGGACTATGATCGGCTCCGTGCCGGATCGGCTGCACTTCACCGGCGACGATGAGGCCGACGCGCTCATCGCCACCGATCCAATGGCCCTGTTGATCGGCTTCGTGCTCGACCAGCAGGTGACAGTCCAGAAGGCGTTCTCTGGGCCACTGGTCCTGCGTGAGCGTCTGGGCGCGATCGACGCTGACACGGTCGCCGCCGCCGACCTGGATGAGGTCTTCCGCGTCCGTCCAGCCATCCATCGCTTCCCGGGCGCGATGGCCACACGCGTGCACGCGCTGGCCGTGCACGTCCGGGACGAGTACGACGGCGACGCCGCCCGCGTATGGACCGAGGCCGCCGACGGCGCGCAGCTGCGGGCCAACCTAGCCGCCCTGCCGGGGTTCGGGGAGATGAAGGTCAAGGCGCTGGGCGCGGTGCTGGCCAAGCGCTTCAAGCTGCCGGTGGCGGCGGAGCTTGTGCCCGGCCATCCCACCCTCGGCGACGTCGACTCCCCGCAGGCGCTGGCGGACTACCAGGCCGCCAAGCGGGCCTCGAAGCTCTCGCGGAAGGCCGGCGCCGCCCGCTCGAGCACCGTTAGCTCGTCCTGATCGCGCTCCCCTCGCGGGGGCGTATCACTCCCCTGTGCACGTCTCCCTGCGCGCAAACGCGCTGCTACTGGGTCATCTGGGCCACGCAGGAGGCAGTGGCGGCGTTGCTGTTCGGGTTGCAGGCGACCGTGCCGGTGGCCCCGTTCGTGGCCGGCATCACGTTCCTGACGTAGTAGCCCCAGATCGCCCCCGTGTCAACGACCGAGCCTA
>JALYZQ010000036.1 GCA_030948805.1 Actinomycetota bacterium
GTCCGGTGTTGCGAGCCCGGCCGGCCGTCGCGGTTGACCCGGCGCTGGCGTCCGGGGCGGCAGTGCGGTGCTCCGTCGACGGGTCGGCCTCGACGAGTACGCGCTTGGCCACGTCCTCGTCCACTGACGACGACGAGGCCTTGACGTTGATGCCGGCGGCGTTGAGCTGGGCGAGCACATCCTTGGCCGTCAGCCCGCGCTCCTTGGCGATCTCATGTACGCGCTTGTTCATCGCAGCTTTTAGTCTACGTCGCCCCGCCGGCAGTCTCATCTGGGCTGGGACTGTCGATCGTTTCGCTGGGGGCGGCGGCCAGGGCCTGGTCGGCGGCTTCGGGCTCGGACTCCTCGGCCAGCCCGGCCACCGGCTCCCCGGCGCCGTCGTCCTGCGGCTCGTCGGCCGCGGACACCTGATCGGAATCCTGATGAGCGAGCGCCTGATGCGCTTCGATACCGCAGTACCGCGAGCCGGGCAGCGCCGCGTTGGGACAGCGCCGGCCGTTGGACAAGATCGCTGCGCAGCGGCCCTGGGCCGCGTCGTCCTCGTCGTAACCGTGCTCGGCCTCCTCGGCCGCAAACTCGGTCTCGGACCGGATGTCGATTCGCCAACCGGTCAGCCGCGCAGCGAGCCGGGCATTCTGGCCCTCGCGGCCGATGGCCAGCGACAGCTGGTCGTCGGGGACGATCACGGTGGCCTGCTTGCCATCGTCGTCGACCAGCACCTCGCGTACCCGCGCCGGCGACAGCGCCTTGGCCACGAAGCGGGCTGGCTCCTCGTTGTAGGGGATGATGTCGATCTTCTCCCCGCGCAACTCGGAGACGACCATCCGCACTCGCGAGCCCCGGGGACCCACACAGGCGCCAACCGGATCGACCCCGTCGACGTGCGAGACCACGGCGATCTTCGAGCGGTAGCCCGGCTCGCGAGCCACGCCGGTGATCTCCACCAGGCCGTCGGCGATCTCGGGCACCTCGAGCTCGAACAGCGACTTGATCAGCTCCGGGTCCCGACGCGAGACGATGATGCTCGGTCCCTTGGTCGAGTTGGAGACGTCCTTGATCACGGCCTTGATCCGTTGGCTGTGGTCGTAGCGTTCCCCATCCACCTGCTCTGACTTGGGCAGCAGCGCCTCAACGCGCTCGCGCAGCTGGACCAGCGTGTAGCGCGAGTCGGACTGCTGCACGATGCCGGTGATCAGCTCGCCGACGCGATCCTGGTACTCGTCGAACATCATGTCGCGCTCGGCCTCGCGGATCCGCTGCAGGATCACCTGCTTGGCGGTCTGAGCGGCGATTCGTCCGAAGTCGTGCGGAGTGACGTCCTCGGTCTCAATCTCGTCCTCGTACTCCTTGAGCTTCTCCAGGTCGATCTCGGGCTCGGGGACCTCACGCATCTCACCGGTCTCGGGGTCGACGGTGGGCTGCTGATCGGTGGTGGCTTCGACCAGTAGCTGCTCCTCGAGCTCCGGTGGAATCTTCAGCTCCCAGACGATGAAGTCTCCGCTGTCACGGTCCATCTCGACCTTGGCGTATGGCGCGGACCCGGGAGTCTTCTTGTAGGCCGACAGCAGCGCGTCCTCCAGCGCCTCCATCAGCTTGTCGTGGGAGATGTTCTTCTCGGCGGCGAGGCCGCGGACGGCTTCAACGATTTCCTTGGACATGGCTAGTGGCCCTCCTCGTAAGTCCAGTGGCACCGAGAACGGTCACCGGGGGATGCTGGGCAAGGACGCAGGAGCCGTGGCGCAGCAGCGCTGCGCGAGGCGACGAGGACGATGCGCAGCGCCGCCGGGGACAGCTCGAATGTCAATGGATTTGCGTGGAGCGCCACTTTCAGTCTCCGGGGACGAGGTTTGAGCGGACGATCTGCTCGTAGGGGATCGTCACGAGGCCGTCGTGAGCGGCGATCGTCACGTCCCGGTCCGAGGCGCCGACTAGCTCACCGACGACCACCTTCGGTGGCGCGGCGACCGACGGCTCCTCCGTGGGTGCCTGCCTCATGGGGCGATCGGCTCGCCTGTGACCTTCGCTGGCTTCGCGCAAGCGCACGCGCGCGCGACGGCCTAAGAAGCGCGTGTAGTGCTGGGGCTTGGTCAGCGGCCGGTCCTGACCGGGCGAGGACACCTCGAGCGCATAACGCTCGCGGTAGTCGCTGAGGTGGCGTGAGACCTGCTCGCACAGGGTCAACGTCACGCCGCCGGGATGGTCGATGAACAGGCGCAATGTCGAGCCCGAGATGAGTTCGGCCAGCAGCACCTCGACCTCGGGCTCGAGGCCGCTGAGTCTGGCTTCGATCTCGGTCTGCAGTGCATTCACGGTCTCCTCCGTCATAAAGCTCATAAAAAAAGCGGGCCAGCGCCCACTTCGGTACTGCCGCCGGGACTTGGCCCCGGCCCACACATCTCCTGATTGAGGGTAGCACTGCACAACCAGTGTGGGGCAGTACCAGGGGCCACCCAGAGCCCCGGCGCCGGTGGCGCCCAGTGGCCAGTCTCCGCCGCCTCCGGGCGCCCGCTGGCCCCGTGATCAGTCGTTGGCCCGGGCCCGGGCGCGGTCGCGGTACACGCGGTAGTCACGGCGCCCGGGCTGCAAGGTGGCGGCCAGGGCCAGGGGTTGGCGGGCTTCGGCGTGACGGCCGAGCAGCTGCAGGCAGCGCCCCAGGCAGAACAGCGCGTAGTCGTTGGTGGGGGCCCGGTCAATCACGGCCTGGAACTCATGCGCGGCCGGCTCGTAGCGCTGGCTGTGAAACAGCGCGCGGCCCAGCGCTTCGCGGATCGAGGTCTGCTCCGGGGCTAAATCCCGCGCGCGAGACAGAGGGATCGTCGCTTGATGATGATCGCCGGCCTCCAGCAGCTCCGTGCCGCGACGAAACAGGTCGTAGACATCATCCATGGCCCGACGAGTTTAGACCCGACTCTCCGGGCCCAGGGGGCGTGACCGGCGCCGGGAGCCCAAGGCCGGTCGCGGCGGCAGCGCCCAGAGGGCCCGCAGCCTCCCCGTGGCTCCAAGGCCTTGACGCAGCTGGGCGCGCACGGCGCCACGCCCTCCCGGCACGGAGATGTCGCTGCGGCCCGCATAACGCGCCAAGCGCAGTGTCCGGACGTACCCCGCCGCGGCCGGAGAGTCGTGAAAGCGTCGCTCGAGCACGGCCAGGGTGACCTCGGGTCCGAGCGGCCGACCGGTCCGCGCCAACGCCCGCTCGAGCTCGTGCATCCGGGTCTCGACGCCGCGGCGGGGGCGCAGGGCGGCCACCAGGGCCAGCAGCAGCAGCACCCCAGCTGCGCCCGCCGGGAGGAGCAGCCACGGGCTAGGGCCGGCGGCGGTCGGGGTGCGGTGCCCGCGGGGCGCGACCGGCGTGGGCGCGCTCAGCCGCGGGTTGCGCGAGGCGGCCACGTTGGCGCCGGGCAGATCCTTAACGACTGGGGCCGTCGCCTGGCCGCCGCGGGCCGGCGCCGCGACCGGAGTGGGATCGAAGCGGACCCAACCGTAATGCGGAAACCACGCCTCCACCCAGGCGTGAGCGTCCATGTCAGACACGATCCACTGTCCATCGGTGGCCGGTGCTCCGGAGGTGAACCCGGCCGCGACGCGAGCCGGAACGCCGCCCATCCGCAGCAGCATGGCCATCGCGCCGGAGAACTGCTGGCAGTACCCCCGCCGGTCGGCAAACAGGAAGCTGACCAGCGGATAGCGCCGCGCGGGCGGGTTCTCGCGGTAGGCGTAGCCCCGGGCCAGGTAATGCCGGACGGCGGCCGCATAGCCATATGGGGTCGAGGTGCGGCGGGCCAGCCGGCGGGCCAAGGCGTAGACGGGGGCGTAGGCCGAGGCGCGCAGCAACCGGGACCCCTCGGTTCCCGACCCCCCAGCGACCACGGCGGGCGCCGCCCTGGAGCCGAACCGCGCGAACTCGACCTGGGGTAGGTCCACCGCCGGCAGGCCGCGGACGGGCAGGGTCAGGGTTCGGTAAGCGGCCAGGACGTCGGGATATTGGTTTCCCGCTCGGGCCAGCGCAGCGGGGCTGGGGTGCGGCGAATAGGTCCTGACGGTGTAGCTGACGCCGGGTCCCAGCGGCCGTCCCGCCACCCAGGTGCCGGCCCCGTCCCCGGGAATGACTCCGCCGGCCACCAAGCTCGGCGCAGCTGCGTAGCCCGCGGCGATGATCGCGTCGCTGCGCATCCCGGTCACCCGCACGCCGATCGTCTGCGACCAGCGGGCGATCGCCGCCGGCGAGGGCTGGGGAAGCGGTGAGCTGTCGACCGGGCCCGCCACCCACCCGTAGCCGTTGAAGACGTCGAGGTCCTCGGCCTTCCAGTAGTCGGCGCGGGTCGCTGCGACGGTCATCACCGTGTGGCCGGTCCTTGGCCAATGCAGCGGCCCGTAGCGCTGGTTCCACTCAAAGGCGTCCAGGCGCGAGCGGGCCAGCGTCCCGGTCCAGGCGCGGTAATCCAGCCAGGGCTGATGCTGGTCCAGGCTCGGAGCCAGCATGCCCCCGGCCACGCCGGCCACGAGCAGCAGCAGCAGCAGCGCCGCACCCCCCTCCCGGCGCAGGCGCTCCCCCCAGACGAAGGCCACGACAAGAGCGAACAGGATCAGGCCCTGCAGGTAGGGCAGTCCGGGTCTGAGCAGCGTGGACGGCACCACGGCCAGCGCGACGAGGGGCAGCGCGGCGGCGGCGCGACGCCCGTCCCCGGCCGTCCGGGACGCGAAAACCAGCACCACCGCCGCGTCGAGCAGGAGCACCGCGGCCCCCAGCACGATGACCAGGCGCACCGCCGGGCTGGTTCCGGTGTAGGGCACGTAGGAGCCCGGCAATGCGGATAGCCCGTGACCGATCTCCCGTGCCGATGCGGCGAGCTTTAGGTACGCGAAGTCGTGCCACGGCAATCCGGCCACCGGCAGAGCCAGCAGGGCCAGCGCCACGGCGGCGGCGATGGCCGGCGGCAACCCCCAACGGCGGGCCGCAGGCACGATCACCCCCAGCGCCGCGGCGAGCGCGACCAAGCCGAGCAGTCGCCCGCTCTGGCCCGGGTGAAGCAGCGTGGCCCAGCGCAGGGCGCCGTACAGGGCCAGTGCCGAAAAGGCCCCCCACCGAATCGCGTGGGTGACGACCGGCGAATCGGGGTCATAGCGCGCCGGGACCGCCCGCTCAAGGCGGGGCGAGACGCTGACCGCGGCTGGGCGCGCGCTCACCTCAAAGCCGTTCTCGAGGCCCGTACCCGCGGGGGCTCGCGACGGGCGCCGAGCACGAACCCGCGGCAACCGCAGACATCGAGCGCGGCCATCGCGGGGCCGCGGATTCCACGAGGATGCCCGTCGGCCAGGCTGGCCGTAGGAAGCACGAGCACGACCGGGCCCCGCCCCGCCTCGGTGCTCAGCGCGGCCAGTCGCTCTGGTGCGTGGACGGCGACGTAGACCACCGCCCCCAGGCGGCTGCCCGCTGGGCCGAGCGCAGGAGCCCGCGCCCCAGCGCTGGACACCACGGCCAGGCGCGCGTGGGCTGCCGGCCAGGCGATGAGCTCGCGATCGACTGTCGTGGGTCGGTGCTCGCCGGGCAACAGCAAGCCGCAGCCTCCAGTGCGGGCCAGCTCGAGCGTCAGCGAAGCGGCCGCTCGCACGGCGGCGTCCAAGCGCTCGACCGCGAGCGGCGACTGCCGGCCGGGCTCACGGGCATCGAGCACGACCAGCGGTCGCGCGTCTCCGTCGACGCTCAGCCGCCGTTCGAGCAGACCGGCACCGCGAGCCAGGGCAGGCCAATGGATGCGGCTGGCCGAGGTGCCGCTGCGATAGGGGCGCAGCCCGTCAAGATCCACGGCGGCCAGCGCGTCCGCCGAGGATTGGGCTTCCGGTGAGCTCAGCCGGCGCCCCCGGCCGGCACCCCGCCAGCGCACCGGCTCGGTCC
>JALYZQ010000082.1 GCA_030948805.1 Actinomycetota bacterium
CCGGCGCGCTGTGCGCCGGCGCCCGCTGAGCTGGCAGGTGCGCCAGCCAGCAAAGAAGGAGAGGGTTGACATGGCAGACACGGCATCGACTTCGTCGAGCGGCGGAACCCTCGAGCAACAGCTCGACGACATGCTCGAGATCGAGACCTTCGACCCGCCCGCGGCGTTTCGTGAGCACGCACTCCTGCGCGACTCCTCTGTCTATGAGGAAGCCGAGGCTGATTGGAAGGGCTGGTGGGTCAAGCAGGCCAAGGAGCTGCACTGGTTCAAGGAGCCCACCGAGGATCTCGATGACTCCAATCCGCCCTTCTACAAGTGGTTCAAGGACGGCAAGCTCAACGCGTCCTACAACTGCGTCGATCGCCACGTAGAAGCGGGCAACGGCGAGCGGGTGGCCTTCTACTGGCACGGCGAGGAAGGCGAGCAGCGCGAGATCACCTACGCCGACCTGCACCGCGACGTGCAGCGGCTGGCCAACGCGCTCAAGGGACTGGGCATCGCCCCCGGCGACGTGGTCGGCATCTACCTGCCGATGATCCCCGAGGTGGCTGTGGCCATGCTGGCCTGCGCGCGGATCGGAGCGGTCCACAACGTGGTCTTCGGCGGCTTCTCGGCGGACTCGGTCAGGGAACGGATGGAGTTCTCCGACGCCAAGGCGCTGATCACCGTCGACGGGGCGCGACGCAAGGGCAAGACGGCTCCGATCAAGGAGCAGGTCGACGCCGCGATGGGCGATCTGGCCAGCCTCGAGCACATCGTCGTGGTCAAGCACACCGATGCCGACTGTGAGATGAAGGAGGGCCGCGACGCCTGGATGCACGAGCTCATGGAGCAGGCCGACGCGGAGTGCCCGGCCGAGGAGCTGGACGCCGAGCATCCGCTGTTCGTGCTCTACACCAGCGGTTCGACGGCCAAGCCCAAGGGGGTCCTGCACACCACTGGGGGGTACCTCACGGGGGTCAGTGCCACCCACCGACTCGTGTTTGACCTCAAGCCCGATCAGGACGTCTACTGGTGCTCAGCCGATGTGGGCTGGGTCACCGGGCACTCCTACATCATCTACGGACCATTGGCCAACGGGGCCAGCAGCGTGATGTACGAAGGCGCTCCCGATTACCCCCACAAGGGGATCTGGTGGGAGCTGTGTGAGCGCTACAAGGTGACGCTGTTCTACACCGCGCCGACGGCGATCCGGGCCTGCATGAAGTGGGGCGTAGAGCACGTCGAGAAGTTCGACCTCGACGCCCTGCGGCTTCTGGGGACGGTGGGGGAGCCGATCAATCCCAAAGCATGGCTGTGGTACCACAAGGTCGTCGGCTCAGGGCGTTGCCCGATTGTTGACACCTGGTGGCAGACCGAGACCGGCGCGATCATGATCACCCCGCTTCCGGGGATCGTGGCCACCAAGCCGGGGTCGGCCACGCGGCCCTTCCCCGGCGTGGCCGCCGAAGTGCTCGACGAGCGGGAGGGAAAGCCGATCGACTCCGGCCAGGGCCTGCTGGTGCTCCAGCGCCCGTGGCCCTCGATGTTGCGGACCCTCTACAGGGAGGATGACCGCTTCGTGGAGACCTACTTCTCGAAGTTCGGCCCCGAGACCTATCTCGTCGGCGACGCCGCGCGCAAGGACAAGGACGGCTACTTCTGGATCATCGGGCGGATCGACGACGTGGTCAACGTCTCCGGGCACCGCCTGTCCACGGCCGAGGTGGAGTCGGCGATCGTCTCTCACCAGAAGGTGGCCGAGTCGGCAGTCATCGGTCAGGCCGACGAGGACACCGGGCAGGCCATCTGCGCCTTCGTCACCCTGGAGGGTGACCTCGACGGCACAGACGAGCTCGTCGAGGAGATCCGCGCGCGGGTGGCTGATCGCATCGGCAAGTTCGCCCGGCCCCGGCGGATCGTGTGGGCCGACGATCTGCCCAAGACGCGCTCGGGGAAGATCATGCGCCGGCTGCTGCGAGACATCGCCGAAGGCCGGGCTCTTGGTGACGTGACCACGCTGCGCGATCCCGATGTCATGTCGCAGCTGGAGGGCAAGATCAAGGAGGAGCGGGCGGCCGAGGAGTAACGCCGCGGGGGACGGCGGTGCGGCCCTTTACAGGTTGAGCCGCCGTCCCAGCTCGGCCGCGTGACGCCGGGCCACCGGAATCCTCTGCCCGTCGCTGAAGGTCAGCTCGGCTGTGCCACCGAGTAGCGGGCGCAGCTCCGTCGCGCTGCCCAGGTTGGCCACGTACTGGCGGTGCACGCGGTAAAAGCCGAACGGCTCCCACCGGCGCTCGATCTCGGCCAGGGTGGCGCGCAGCAGGTAGCGGCCATCAGCGGTCACGATGCGCACGAAGTCCCCGTAGGACTGCACGAACTCGATCGAGCTGCGCCTGAGCAGACGGGTGGAGCCACCGTGGACGTTGGCCACGGCGACCATCTCATCGGAGGCCGGGCCGGCGCGGCTGGGCGAGGCCTCGGCCGGCGCATCGCCGGCGTCCACCGCGGCCGCGACCCGCTCGATGGCCTCCTCCACCCGGCTGCGGGCCACCGGCTTGCGCAGGTAATCCACGGCATGCAGCTCGAACGCCTCCACGGCCGCCTCGTCATAGGCGCTGACGAACACCAGCTGCGGCGGCAATGCGAAGCGCCGCAGGACTCGCGCCAACTCCAGGCCATCGAGGTCGGGCATCCGGACATCGAGGAAGATCGCGTCATAGCGCTGGCTGGACACGCGAGCCAGAGCATCGCGGCCGTCAAAGGCACATTCCACCTCGCGCACGCCGGGGAGGCTGCGCAGCATTCGGGCCAGGTCTTCGAGTTGGGTCTGCTCGTCGTCGACGGCCAGCAGCGTCAGGCGATCAGAGCTCATCCGAGGGCGCCGGCCAGCGGCGTGGGCAGCGGATACTCAACGTCGCCGCCGGCCAGGTTGGGCACAGTCATGATGACCGAGGTCCCCTGGCCGGGGTGCGAGTCGATGCGCAGCGCGTGGCGCTCGCCGAACGTGGCGCGCAGCCGCGCGTCGACGTTGGCCAGGCCGATCCCGCCTCCGGCCCCGGCCAGCACGCCCGGGATGCGCCCGGGGTCGATGCCGCTGCCGTCGTCACGGACGCTCAGCTCCACGTCGCCGCCGACCACGCGGGCCTCGATGACCACGTGACCGCCGGCCCGCCGCTCAACACCGTGGCGGACCGCGTTCTCGGCCAGCGGCTGCACGGAGAGCGCGGGCACGACCGCCGCCCGGGTGCCCTCGGCAACGTCGAAGGTCACCTGGAGGTCATGAAACCGGGCCTGCTCGAGGTGCAGGTAGCGCTCGACGTGAGCGATCTCCTCGCCCAGGGTGACGTAGGAGCGCCGATCGCGGAACAGGTAGCGCGTGAATTCGGCGAAGTCGATCAGTAGCTCACGCGCGGCCTCGGGGCGCGCGTGGATGTCACCGGCGACGGCGGCCAGCGCGTTGTAGATGAAGTGCGGAGAGATCTGGGCTCGCAACGCGCGCAGCTCGGCTTGGGCCAGGCGCTCCTCCTGCTCGCGGACCAGCGACAGCTCGACCTGGGCTGAGACGAGACTCGCGGCCTCACCGACGACGCGCAGCTCATAAGCGCGGGGACGGCCGGTAGCGCGGTAAAAGACGATCAACGTTCCCGCGCGCCTTCCCTGCACGGTCAAGGGGGCGAGCACTGCCGAGCGCAGGGGGCAGTCCGGATCGGAGGAGACCAGGCGGGGCACGACGTGCATGCGGTCGTCGGGCGTCCGGGCCAGCAACCGGGAAAGCAGATCGCCCGGGCGGACCTGCTCGCGTCCCTCGCCCTCGATGGCCAGCACCGTGCGGGTGTCGGCCAGCGCCACCGCCGCCGCACCGGTCAATGCCAGCAGGTGAGGCACCGCCCCGGCGGCCGAGCTGCTGTGCAGACCGCTGCGCAGGTGGGGAAGGGTGGAGGTGGCCGCATGCAGCGCGGACTGCATCCCGGCGGCCTCCGGCGTGCGTGCGACCCGCGGCGCGCGGATCTTGCGCCAGGCCGTCACGGTCACGGCCGCCACCGCGATCCCGACCAACACGCCGAGTACGAGGCTCATATCCGAGACCAGAGCCTACCGGCCCGAGAACCCGTTCGCCATGGGTTCCCGCCGATGCCCCAGGCGCCGAGCCGCACATCAAGGCGGTGTCGACCCGTGCCCGATCGGTCATGATTGGCCGATGAGCTCCTCGCACTCCTCCGTGTCCTCCTATGAGGAGGCATGCTCGGGTCATCGCTGGGAGGTACCCGAGCGCTACAACATCGCCACCGACATCTGCGATCGCCACCCGCGCGAGAAGCCGGCAATGATCCACGAGGACTTCGAGGGCCGGGTGCGCCACGTGACTTGGGGCGAGTTGCAGGACACGTCTAACCGCTTCGCCAACGTGCTGGAGGCGCATGGGGTGCAGCGCGGGGACCGGGTGGCGATGCTGCTGCCGCCCACCCCGGAGACGGCGGCCGCCTTCTTCGGGACATGGAAGACGGGAGCGATCCTGCTCTCGATGTCGGTTCTGTACGGCAACGAGGGAATCCGCCACCGGATCACCGACAGCCAGGCCAAGGTCCTGATCACCAATGAGGCCAACGCCGACCGCATAGAGAGCTCGCTGGTCGAGCAGATCCTGATCCTCGATGACGCGCTGTTGGGCCGCGGCTCGACTCAGTACCAGACCGTCGACACCGCCGCCGAGGACCCGGCGCAGCTCTACTACTCCTCGGGAACCACCGGCTTGGCCAAGGGCATCCTGCACGCCCACCGCTATGTCCTGGCCCACGAGGAGTTCATCTATTGCCATGACATCCAGGATGGGGAGCTGTTTCATGGCATGGGCGAGTGGGCCTGGGCGGCTGGGATCGCGCCGCTGCTGGGACCGTGGCGCTACGGCGCTGTGCAGGCCGTGTACCAGCGCGAGGGCGGCTTTGACCCCCACAAGCAGCTGGACTTCCTCTCCCGGCACGAGGTCACCAACGTGTTCGGGACGCCAACGGCGATCCGCTCAATGATGTCGATCTCCGACGCCGGCACCCGGTATCCCCAGAGGTTCCGCATCGTCTGCTCGGCCGGGGAGCCGCTGAACCCCGAGGCGATCCGTTGGTTCCGTGACCAGTACGGCCTCACCGTGCTCGACTACTACGGGCTCACGGAGTCCTACCCGCTGTGCGCCAACTTCCCCTTCATGGAGGTCCGAGAGGGGTCGATGGGCCGCCCCATGCCGGGCTGGGAGGTGGCCATCCTCGACGAGGATGAGCGCCCCGTCGCCCAGGGTGAGAGAGGCGAGATCTGCCTGCGCGCTCGGACCAATCCCCATTATCCGCTCGGCTACTGGAACCGCCCCCCCGAGGACTCCGAAGAGGTCTTTGGAGGCGACTGGTTTCACACCAAGGACGCCGCCTCGGCCGATGAGGACGGCTACTTCTGGTACGAGGGGCGGGCCGACGACGTGATCATCTCCGCCGGGTACCGCATCGGTCCCTTTGAGGTCGAGTCAGCCTGCCTGGAGCATCCAGCGGTGGCCGAGGCGGCTGCGGTAGGGGTCGCCGACGAGCGGCGCGGGACGGTCGTCAAGGCGTTTGTGATCCTCGCCGCCGGACATGAGCCCAGCGACGAGCTGGCCGAGGAGATCAAGGCCTTCGTCCGCGACCACCTCTCGGCTTATGCCTACCCGCGCCAGATCGAGTTCGTCGACGACTTGCCCAAGACCCTCACGGGGAAGATCCGGCGCATCGAGCTGCGCGAGCGGGAGGCCCACGGAGCGTCTACGGACTGACCGGCTCGGCCTGGCTGGGCTTGGGCGTGAAGCGCAGGCAGCTGTCACCGCCCAACCGCTTGGCCGCGTAAAGGGCGGCGTCGGCCGCCTTGATGAGCTCCTCCGTGCTCCCGGACTGGGCCAGGGTGGCGTCGGCTGCGGGGTCGAGCACGGCGATGCCGACCGACGTGGTGAGCGTGACGCCGACGGCGGTCGGCGTGGCCCTGATCGCCTCGCGGATGCGGTTGGCCACCGTGTGGC
>JALYZQ010000090.1 GCA_030948805.1 Actinomycetota bacterium
AGGCTGCTCAATGAGTACCGCGCCGAGGTTGAGTCCTATCGACTTGAGCTACAGGAGATCGCGGACACGCTCGAAGATCGACCCGACGCCTTCTACGGACGCGCCACCGCACTGTACGGCCTCCTCACCGCCGAGGCCAAGATCAACTGGGCCGACCAGACGATCCAAATCCTCGACGACCATCCCGCCCGTTGGCCGACGCCGTCTTAGCCGATGACACGAGTCGTGCACTGGAGCGTAGCGGCGTGCTGGTGGTCGCGGGCTTGCCCAGCTGCCGCGTACAGCCTCAAGCTCGCCATCGGCCTGCTCGAAGACGATGCGGTTCGGACTGGGGAAGCGGTAGCTCGTGACGAACTGGATGTCGCGTTCTCCGATGAGGGCTCGGCTGGCACCCGGGCAGCGCACCCGCGCTTGTCGCTGCAGAATGGTCACCGCAGTCAGATGCCGTTGCCACTCCGGGTAGCGCTGAAGTCGGTCAGGGCGGCAACGCATGCGGCTGGACGGGCGCGAATCGTCTCTGTGCGCTCGGCCCGCCGCCAGCCGTCTTGAGCGGGCGAGCCGGTCTCGCTGCTCAAGAGACCGGGCTCGCTGGACCCGACTTCGTCGTGGGGGGCAGCCACGATCAGGGCAAGCACCGCCGCCTCGGCTCACCCTGGACGTGTAGCCGGACTACGCGATCTCTTTCTCGACATGAACCGCCGCGCGTTGCAGGCAAAGGACTTCGGAGAGCAGGCTGAGCTACCGGGCGGCGTGGCCCCGCCTCGGCGAGATCGCCGCCCACCCTGATGATGATCGGCCGACTCGACGCCGAGCACACTCAGACGATCGACGAGCCCGTTCCACCGTCGGCGGACGCAGGTGGTGATGCCGACCTCGGACAGGATGAACGGTGCCCAAGCGATGTCCCAAGGCGTACGTACGCGCGGAGACGTCTCCAGCCTTGCGCCGACGCACAGAGGGTAGGTTTCCTGGCGGAGACCCGGCGATAGCTCGCTTGTCGGGAAATTGAGAGGAGACACCGGTGCAGGACGATCAGAAGCAGGCGCCGTCCGGCGCTCACCAGCAGAGCAGCCGGTACGTCGAGCTACCGCGGGTCGTGCGTGAGGTGGGCCCCCGTTCACGCCGAGCGCTGCCCGATGCCGAGCCAGCCGATCCCTCGCCCTCGGACCCCGCGCGACCGGACGCGTCCTGGTCAAAGCCCGAGACCGCCGCCAGCGAGTCGGAGTCGGATCCCGACGCGGGACGAAGCGACACCTTTGAGCGCCGATGGGAACAGGTTCAGAGTCGTTTCGTGGACCAAGTCGCGCGGGCCGGGCGAGGTCGCAGACGGATCAGTCGCCAAGCTCCTGTGGCCGCGGCCGCCCTGGAACTTGTCAGGGGCGAGAGCATGAGCCGGCTGTCGCCAGGAACGACCCACCGTTCGCGGGTCCCGAGCTAACAAACAAACAGACAAATCAACGTGTCGTGCACGTTAAGGCCCGGCCAGGCGGCCGGCAGCAGTTCCTTTCGCGACACGGAAAGGAGAGCCCATGTTCAAGCGTATTCTCGAGTTCGTGACCCTCAGATGGCTGTGGGATCGACGCGGCGCCAGGAACCGACGCGGCGGCCGGCGGCGCTGAGAGCTTCCAGCGGACCAGCGGGCCGAGTGATCGAGAGAGGCCGTGGCCCGCGGACGAAAGACCGGCTCCCAGGGCGCCACACCACTCTCACGGTTGCTCGGCTCAACTGCTGCTCCCGGGGATACGGCAGTCTGACCCAGGCTCGCGCCTTGGGCCCCTAGCCAGACTGCGGGGGTCGACGACTGACTGGGCAGAGCGTAGTCGTGGTCGTGGCGAGACTCGGATTGCCGTCGTTCCCGCTTGAGCGCCTTCAAGGCAGTGGACGGCCGTCCAGAAGACGCTGCAAGCTCGGCGCTGCAAGGCCGTTCAGGTTCTGTGGGCGGTTCGGTCCTATCGTCAAGCTGGTCAGCCGCCGACATGTCGGTCCGGCGGGCGACCGGCGCGCTCGAAAGCGAGGCCAGCGAAACGATGCGCGAATTCAATCCCGCGAGAACAGCCGAGCGTGCCACCACGCAACTTCAACTGACCGCGGTTCGCGGTTCGGAGATGATCGTGCCGCGGCTGCGGGGCGTGTCGCACGCGGCGGCGTTCTGTCTTGCGGTGGTGGCCGCGGTGGTGCTCGTCTGCCTGGCTCCGGCCGGACGGGCGACCGTGGCGATGGCCATCTACGGTGCGGCGCTGGCCGCTCTGTTCGGGGGCAGCGCCCTGTATCACCGTTGGCCCGGGCCGCCACGGTTCAAGCCGGTACTGCAGCGGATCGATCACAGCACGATCTTCGTGTTCATCGCTGCCAGCTACACGCCGATTGCGCTGATGGTCCTCCGCGGGCCGCTGGCCTGGGTGATCCTGGGGATCGCCTGGCTGGGCGCCGCGGCCGGGGTGGCGTTCTCGCTGGGATGGATCCACGCGCCGCGGGTGGTCCGTGCCGGCAGCTACCTCACCCTCGGGTGGCTAGCGGTGATCGCCATCCCCCAGCTGCTCGGCGAGCTCGGGGCGGCGCCGCTGGTGCTGCTGGGCGCAGGTGGCGTCCTGTATTCGGTGGGCGCGATCATCTATGCCAGCCAGCGTCCGGATCCCTGGCCGCTGACCTTCGGCTTTCATGAGATCTTTCATGCGCTGGTGATCGCCGCCGCGGCCGCGCAGTACACGGCGGTGATCGGCTGGGTGCTGCCCGCCGCGCACGCCTGACC
>JALYZQ010000094.1 GCA_030948805.1 Actinomycetota bacterium
CTCTGCCCTCGATCAGCTCACCCTGGCCGACCTGATCGCCTCCGGGGCCTATGACCGCCACGTGCGCAAAGCCCGGCTGGCCTATCGGCACCGGCGCGACAAGCTCATCGCCTCACTGGAGCGCCACGCTCCACAGGCGCGGGTCACCGGCATCGCCGCCGGGCTCCACGCCCTGGTGCAACTACCCACCGGCCCGAACGAGCAGCAGATCGTCGCCCGCGCCGCCCGGCAGGGCCTCGCGCTTCAAGGCCTCAGCGCCTTCGCCTCCGGGCCTGACGGACACCCGGCTGCCCTGGTGATCGGCTACGGCACGCCGCCAGAGCACGCCTACACCTCCGCCATCGCCCGACTGACCGCAGCGCTGATGGACACCACGCCGGATTAGCCGACGATGCGCGCTGCCCTCACTCCTCGTAGAGCTGCTGGAAGGCGTCGCGAGCGGTATCGGCCTGTCGCACACCTTGAGCAACGGCCCACCGGCGCGTCGGACGATCGACGGCGACCGTGGTCCAGGCAGACCCGTCCTCGTCGCTGAGATGGATAAGCAGCGTGTGGTCGTCGTGCTCGACTCGGAGACGGTGAGCGGGGTTTGCCTCTTCGTGCAGCCCCCGCGGTACCCGACCCCTTCCGTCGGCGGCTATGAACGACGTCCACCTCCGGCCCGACGACGGAGGCCGCACGAGTCCCTGGCCGGACTCCGCGCGGCCACGCTCGCTCTTGCCCGCGCGATCGCTCATGGCATCGCATTGTCACGTCAAAATGCGCGCCAGGACACGTCACCGCCCCGCTAGCGGAGCGCTTCGGCGGCGCCCCGAAGCCACGGGCCCGGTCAGGCGTAGCTGATGGAGAGCGGCGTAAGGCGGGAGCCAGGTCCCACGCCCGAACAGGCTCGGTATCGGTTCCGCACCCCGTACGCGGCATCAAACCCAAGGCCGGCCTGTCTCGGGCGGGGAAGCCTGGCCCCGCCCGGAGCTGGCGCGACCCCCTAGCCGACCCGTGGGGCGAGGTAGGCTGCGGGTATGTGTCGAAACATCCGCACCCTTCACAACTTCGATCCCCCCGCCCACCACGACGAGGTCGAGGCTGCCGCGCTTCAGTACGTGCGCAAGATCAGCGGCTTCACCAAGCCTTCGAAGGCCAATGAGGAGGCCTTCGCCGCCGCCGTGCAGGCTGTGACCGAGACTTCGATCCGCCTGCTCGATGAGCTGACCACGGCCGCGCCGCCCAAGAACCGCGACGCCGAGGCGGCCAAGGCCAGGGCCCGTTCGGCTCAGCGCTACGCCGCCTAAGGCGGCGCGGTGCGGCTCAGGCGGCCAGGTAGGCCCGCCAGGCGGCGGGGATCGTCGGGCTGGCCACGTGGATGAACACGTGGGGGCTCGGCGCGCTGGGCTGGCGGGTCAGGTTCATGCCCGCCTGGCGCGGCAAGGCGTTGCCCTTACGCCGGTTGCAGGGGGCGCAGGACGCGACGATGTTGTCCCAGCTCGATGGGCCCCCCTTGGACCGGGGGACCACGTGATCCACGGTCAGGTTCGTACGTGAGCCGCAGTACTGACACGTCCAGTCGTCACGCGCGAACACCGCCCGCCGGGTGATCTTGCGACGGTGGGTGTCACGTGGGATCCGCACGTAGGTGACCAGGCGGATGACCATCGGCCGCGCCATCGTGGCGGTGGCCGAGTGCAGCTGCCACTCGGCGCGCTCGATCATCTCCGCCTTGTCCTTGAGCAGCAGCACGACGGCGCGCCGGACGGTGCAGACGTTGATCGGCTCAAACGTCGCGTTGAGCACCAGCACCCGTCCAACCGCAGGCCCGCGCCGCTGGTGCTGTGGCGACGCGGACCGAAGTGGCGCTGGTGTTGCAGAAGCGGGCATCGGACTGCTGGCGCGCAGTGTACCGGGGGATCGGGCTTCTCAGGCCGCCGGAAACGACCCCAGCACGCGGAGCACCTCGACGTGAGAGGTCAGCCCGGAAAGGGCGGCGGTCACGTGCGGCTCGGTGTCGCGCCCCTCGACGTCGGCGAAGAACATGTAGCGCCCCAGGCCCTGCTTGCGCGGGCGTGACTCAATGCGGGTGAGGTTGACCCCCCGGTCGGCGAACTCCGACAGGCAGGAGACCAGCCACCCGGGCGCTTCGGAGCCGATGCCCCAGAAGACGATGGCCGTCTTCCAGGGCCCCAGCGGCGCCGCGGCTCGGTTTCCCGGTCCGCCCGGCGGGGCTCCAGCCGGCCCCAGATAGACGAAACGAGTCTCGTTGTCAGCCACGTCCTCCACTCCGGCCCGCAGCACGTGGCAGCCGTAGCGCTCGGCGGCTACGCGGTTGCCCAAGGCGGCCCACGGAGCATCCTCGGCGGCGACCAGGCGCACCGCCTCGGCCGTCGAGCTGCCGGCCAGCACTCGGGCTCCGGGCAGCCGCGTCCGGATGAAGCGCGCGCACTGGGCGCTGGCTTGGGGGTGGGAGACGACGGCCTCGATCTGATCGAGCTCCAGCTCGGTGCGCGCGATCAGGCAGTGGCGGATGGGGTGAACCACCTCGCCGAGGATGCGGACCTGCTCGGTCTCCATGGCCAGCGCATCGAGGGTCGCATTGACCGACCCCTCCAGGGAATTCTCGATCGGCACCAGAGCCCGCTGGACCGAGCCGTGGTGCACGGCCATGACGGTGTCATAGATCGTGGGCAGCGGCACCTGCTCCAGGGCTGCGCCACGACTGGCGACGATCAGCGCCTCTTGGGTGAACGTGCCCTCGGGACCGAAATAGCCGACCCGCATGGGACGCCCTACTCGGTCAGCAGCTGCTCGCTGCCACCGGCCAGCGCGATGCGAATGGCCTCACTCTCCTCCGGGGAGAGCTCAAGCTCACCGCGCCCCGCGTGCACCTGCTTGGCGTACAGCCGAGCCTGGTCGCGGTGGTGGATGGAGGACAGGACCACGCCGGAGCGCGATGCGTCGAGCAACGCGATCGAAGTGGACTGGCGCC
Organism: Actinomycetota bacterium; assembly: GCA_030948805.1. GTDB lineage: Bacteria > Actinomycetota > Thermoleophilia > Solirubrobacterales > Solirubrobacteraceae > Palsa-465. The sequence continues at coordinate 2,978 of JALYZQ010000094.1, forward strand.
CCGACATCTCCCCGTAGGCGTCATAACGGATCAGCGACCGGTAGGCGATCGCCCCGTCCAGGCGCGTCTCGGCCGCGCCCATGCGCTGCTCGAGCCGAGCGGCGACGTCCTGGACGTAGTCGTTGAGAGCCTCGAACTGGCCTCGTAGGGTCGCCGCATGAGAGACCAGGTCCTCACGCCGGTCGCCCAGGATCGTGCGCTGGTCTGCTCGCACGCGTCGCAGGCGGAAGGCCAAGGCGAGGCTGGTCAGCAGGGCCACCACGGCCACCCCCCCGGCCGCGATGGCGACCAGGCCTGCGGTGCTGGTCAGATTGTGCACCGTGCCAAGCATAGGCGTCGGCGCGGAGGCCTGATCTCGCTACTGGAAGGTCACCGGGAAGGACAGCGTGTTGTTGGTCACGTTCTTCTCGCCGGGCACCTTCTCCACGGTGGCCACCACAGTCTGGGTCCCGGTCGGGGGTACGGAGTTGAGCTTGACCTGGCACGTGGTGCTCTGGCCAGCGGTGGTCTGCGCGACCGTGGTCTGTCCGCTCACGCTGGTGCCGGTCAGGCTGACCTTGCAGGTGACGTTGGTCTCGTTGTCGGTGCCCCCGTTGGTGAAGCTGAGCGTGAAGGTTGGAGGCGGATTGGCGGTGATCGTGTTGGCCGAGCCCGTCTGCAGCGTCGTGCCGGCCACGCTGGCCGAGTTCAGCGTGTGACCGTGCACACCGGGCGCGACCTTGCCCGAGGCCTTGCCGTGGAAGGCGACGTGGAGCCGGGTGGCGATGAAGGCCGGGGTCAGCCACTGGACGTCGGGCACGAACTGGCCGCCGGCGATCGACTCGCCGTTGGGCGCCCCGACCGCGATGCCGGCCGCGTGAAGGGCGGCAGCGATCCCCGTGGCCGTATAGCCCTTGTAGAGCACATCGGAGGCATAGAAGCGCGCCATCTCAGAGGCGATGCCCGTGACCGCGGTCTGGCTGGCCGAGTTGCCCAGCGCGGGCTGAATGTCAGAGGCGATATTGCTGATCCCGTCCATGCGCATACGCAGCGCGAGGATGAAATTCTGATTGGCGCTCCTGACCGAGTCAGGAGCACTGAAGGCACGGGCTTTGTTGAGCTCGGACCGCGCCTGGCTCAGAGTGTTGTTGATCTGGGTTTGGATTGACGTTGCACTGCTCGAACCGCCGCCGCTGGACAGAACGCCGAACAGCTGGGTGCCGGTCTGATTGGACTGAGTTACCAGCGACGAGACATGGTTGGTGTAGTCCTTTAGTGCGCTCTCATTGGCGCTGACCTGGCAGCTGTGCACCCCCAGCGCGACGAGGATGATCACGACCAGCAGGACGACCGCGAGCACGGCGCGACGAGCCTGAATCGACTGCTGGTCACCCGGCGGTCGCCGGCCACCCCCGGACGGACGTCGCCGGCGCGGCTGCGTGCGAGGCGTGGTACGAGGCTCATCAGCCTCGTCAAAGAACGACAAGCGAGATTCCTTTGCGTACTTGTGAGGTGCCCAGTATGACTTTTCTCACGGCTAGATCCGCGGGGATGCGCAAGTGCGCGTGCAGACTACGGAAGTCGGCCCTGGCGTGGGGCGCGTCCGCAGGGACAATCACGCCCGTGTGGAAAATCGCGACATGAATCCCAGCCCGGCGCGGGCCACGCGCAGGATGGAGCAAGACCGGACGTCGGCCACTGCGCCGGCCGCAGGGAGAGCCGGCCACAGGGGTCGGCGTGCAGGGGCGCCCCCACTCCTGGTGCTGGACCGCTACCGGCTGCACCGCCGCCTCGGAACGGGCGCCTTCGCCACCGTCTGGCTGGCCCGTGACGAGCGGCTGGAGCGCGACGTAGCCGTCAAGATCCTGCCCCGGGAGCGCGTCCTGGGCGGGCGCTTTGAGCGGGAGGCCCGGGCGGCGGCCCGCCTATCTCACCCCGGGATAGTGACGCTGTACGAGGCCTCGGTGGACGACGAGGGCGCCTACCTCGTGTCCGAGCTGGTCCGGGGGCGCACCCTGGAAAGCACGCTCCAGGACGGTCAGCTCTCAGATCAGGACGTCCTCCGGGTGGGGATCGTGCTCTGCGACGCCCTGGAGCACGCCCACGGCCAGGGCGTCGTGCATCGTGACGTCAAGCCCTCCAACATCCTCATGCCCGACCAGCCGACCGCCTCCCAGCTGGCCAAGCTGACCGATTTTGGCGTCGCCCGGGTGGTCGGTGGGGACTCGCTGACGCGGACGGGCGACGTCATCGGAACGTTGGCGTACATGGCCCCCGAGCAGGCTGAGGGCTTGGAGGCCGGGCCGCCGGCCGACCTGTACGCCGTCGCCTTGGTTCTCTACGAGGCCCTGACTGGCGTCAATCCGGTACGTGCCCCGACGGGCGCCTCACGGCCGCGACGCCTGGGCACCTACCTGCCGCCCCTGCGTCGTCAGCGCCGTGAGCTTCCCCGGGAGCTCGGACAGGCCATCGACATGGCGCTGCGCCCGAGGCCCCGAGAACGGGGGCGGATCGGCGACCTGCGCCGCGGACTGATCGCCTCGGTGGACCAGGTCGGCGATGAGGCCGGCGTGGTGACGGCAGCCTGGACGCCGCGCCCGCGCGATGAGGAGGACGTTTGGCCTGCGGCGGCCCGGAACACTGCTCAGCGCGAGCCCGCGGCCGACCGTGACGGCGCCGAGAGGGCCGACGCCCGGGACCGGTCGGCGCCCCGCTGGCC
>JALYZQ010000124.1 GCA_030948805.1 Actinomycetota bacterium
CCGCCGGCGACCCGGCTCAGGCCCTGCTGAAGCTCGGCGGAGTCGACCTGATCCTGGCCACGGTAACCAACGCCGAGGCGATGGGGGCGGTGTTCGGCGGCCTGCGCCCCCAGGGCAAGCTGCTCGTGGTGGGCGCTTCGATGGACCCGATCCCGGTTCCGGCGGCGATGCTGATCGGGGGCGCCAAGACGATCGCCGGCCACGCCTCGGGCACCTCGGGTGACTCCGAGGACACGCTGGACTTCAGCGCCCTGACCGGCGTGCGTCCGATGATTGAGACGATGCCGTTGGAGCGCGCCTCCGAGGCCTACGCAAAGATGATGGGCGGCGACGCCCGCTTCCGGATGGTTTTGACCACCGGCGCCTGATCGAAAGCGACGGCGGGATCCGTGGCCCTCAGAAGGCGGGGGGCTCGCGGTAGTCGCCCCATACTTCCTGCAGGGCGGCGACGATCTCGCCCTCGGAGGCACCGGCCCGGCCGGCATCCAGGAACAGAGGCATCAGGTTCTCGTCCCCGGCGCCGGCCACCTTGATTGCCTCCAGGACCTGCGTCACCCCGGGCTCATCGCGACCTGAGCGCACCGACTGCACCCGGTCTATCTGCTTGCGCTCAAGCGCGGGGTCGATGCGCAAGATCTCGGTGGCCTGCTCCTTGCCCTCGGTGAACCGGTTCAGGCCCACGACGGTGCGCTGGCCCGAGTCGATCTCCAGCTGCAGGGTGAAGGCCGCGTCGCCGATCTCGCGCTGGGGATAGCCCTGCTTGACCGCCTCCACCATGCCCCCGAGCTGATCGATCTTGTCGAAGTACTCGTAGGCGCGCGCTTCGAGCTCGTCGGTGAGGGCCTCGACGAAATACGAACCCCCGAGGGGGTCGATCGTGTTGGTCACTCCTGTCTCCTGGGCGATGATCTGCTGGGTGCGCAAGGCAATGCGCACGGCTTCCTCGGTAGGTAGCGCCAGCGCCTCGTCGTAGGAGTTGGTGTGCAGCGATTGGGTTCCGCCCAGTACTCCGGCCAGCGCCTCGATGGCGGTGCGGACGATGTTGTTAAGCGGCTGCTGAGCAGTGAGCGAGACGCCCGCGGTCTGGGTGTGAAAGCGCATGCGCCAGGATTCGGGCTTGGCGGCGCCGAAGGTCTCACGCAGCTCGCGGGCCCAGATGCGCCGCGCAGCACGGTACTTGGCGATCTCCTCAAAGAAGTCGATCTGGGCGTTGAAGAAGAAGCTCAGCCGAGGGGCGAAGTCATCCACGTCCAAGCCCCGGGCGACCGCGTGCTCGACGTAGGTCAGGCCGTCCTTGAGCGTGAAGGCCAGCTCCTGGGCCGCCATGGAGCCGGCCTCGCGGATGTGGTAGCCCGAGATGCTGATCGGATGCCAGCGGGGCATGTGCTCGGTGCACCACTGGACCATGTCGGTGACCAGGCGCATGGCCGGATCGACGGGGAAGCACCACTCTTTCTGGGCGATGTACTCCTTGAGGATGTCGGTCTGGATCGTGCCCCCCAGCTGCTCCGGCGCCACTCCCTGGCGCTCGGCGGCCACGACGTAGAAGGCGAGCATGATCGCCGCCGGGGCGTTGATGGTCATGGAGACGGTGACCTCGTCAAGGGGGATCTTCGCGAACAGCATCTCCATGTCGTCGACGGTGTCGATCGCCACTCCCTCGCGCCCCACCTCCCCCAGCGAGCGTGGGTGGTCGGAGTCGTGACCCATCAGGGATGGCATGTCGAAGGCCGTCGACAGCCCAGTCTGCCCGTGCTCGAGTAGGTAGTGAAAGCGGGCGTTGGTCTCCTCAGCCGTGCCGTAGCCGGCGAACTGGCGCATCGTCCACAGCCGGCCGCGGTACATCGATGCGTAGACGCCGCGGGTGAACGGGTATTGGCCGGGCAGCCCGATCGCGCTCTCCGGATCGGCCGGGAGGTCGGCCTCGGTATAGAGCGGGCGCACGTCCTCGCCCGACAGCGTGGTGAACGCGGCGTCGCGCTCGGGGGTCAGCCCGTAGGCCTCCCGCCACTCCTGGTAGCTGACCGGAACGTGACCGAGGTCGGGGACCGTCATTGGGCGCGCATTTTAGCTGCTCCGATAGTAGGAGGTCATACTATTCATGGTGTCGCTGAGGGCGGCGACTAGGCCGGGCGGGCCCCTCGAAGTCGCCGGCTGACAAGCGCAGCTCACCGAGCAGGGCAGTGATCTTCTCGAGCTCGGCCCGGCGCAGAGGCCGGGTGCCGAATCGTGCTTCGTGCAGGGCGGCGGTGGCCCGCTCAGCGGCCTCGCGGCCTGGCTCTGTGATTGCGGCCAGAGTCGTGCGCCGGTCGCGGGGGTGGGGCTTACGATCCGCATAGCCTCGCGCCTCCAGGCCATCGATCAGGTTGGTGACGCTGGTGGGATGAACCTGGAGCCGGGCGCCGATCTTGCCCAGCGGCAGCTGACCGGCACGGCTGAAGTAGAGCAGCATCAGCGCCTCGTAGCGGGCGAAGGTCAGCTCGTGGGGAGCCAGCGCCTCGTTGAGGCGGCTGAGGAGGATCTGCTGCACGCGCATGACCGAAGTCACGGCCATCATCGCCGCCACCGAGCCGCTGCCCCAGTGCCGTCGCCACTGGCGGCCGGCTTCGGCGATTGGATCGAATAGCAGCGGGTCGGGCACCTCCGGGCAAGCTTGGCATGCGGGCCGGATCCGCGGTCCCGGCGCGACGCCCTGCGGGCGTATGGTTTGGCCATGAGCGCTATCGGCCAAGGCGGATGATCGCCCGTGAGTGTGCGCGCGCTGGGCATCAACCACATCGCCTTCGAGGTCCACGACCTAGACCAGACGCTGGCCTGGTACGGCCGCTGGTTTGACTTCGAGCTGCGCGGTCGTCGCCGGCACATGGCCTGGATCGACCTCGGCGATCAGTTCATCGCGCTGAGCGAGGATGGCCCCGAGTCGCCTGACCGAGGACGTCATGTGGGGCTGGTCGTCGATGACAGGGAGGCGCTGCGAGCGGCGCTGAGCCAAGCCGGCGAGCAAGTCCCAGACCAGGGCTCCCTGCGCATGCGCGACCCTTCCGGCAACGTGCTGGAGATCGTGGACTACCGCGATGTCCAGTTCACCAAGAGCCCTGGCGTGCTCCGGGCGTTGGGGGCCCAGGGGCTGGGCAAGAGCTCGTTGGCCTTGGATGAGCTTCGGGCCAAGGGGCTGCTCGAGGACTGAGCGGTCACGGCCCTCCGCGCACACCCCGGGACGTTCAGTGAGGTGTGCGCCCATGAGCCCGGAAACCACCGCTCTGCGCGCACACCTGGCCGAAACGAGGCCGGTGTGCGCCAGAGCCCGTGTGGGCCGGGGGCGGGATCCAGGAAAGCGACTAACCCCGCCGCTCGAAGCCCAGGCGCTCGTAGAACTCGGTTGATCGGTCGATGTCGGCGCTGCGAATACAGGTGTGCACGAAGCGGGCGCCCATTGTTGCCTCGAGACTATCCCCATGCCGCCGCTGCCATCAACGCCATCCCCAGCTCGCGAGCCACGCCGCTATGAGGTGCTGGACCTGGCTCTGGAGCGCAGGCTGCTCCCCGATGCCCTGCTGCGTGCCGGCTCTCTGTACGGGGCCTATGCGCGCGAGCGCCGGGAGTCAGCGGGCGGGGTGGAGGCCGCGCAGGAGCGGCTGCGAGTCCTCTTGTCGTGGATGTCTGACGGCCCGATCGCCGAGCTCACCGACAAGGCCAATGAGCAGCACTACGAGCTGCCCGCGGCGTTTCTGGGTCTGATCCTGGGGCCGCGGCGCAAGTACTCGGGCTGCCTGTGGTCAGACGGGGTGCAGACGCTGGCCGAGGCCGAGGAGGCGATGCTGTCGCTCACCTGTGAGCGGGCGCAGGTGGCCGACGGAATGCGGATTCTCGATCTCGGCTGTGGCTGGGGCTCGCTGTCTCTGTGGCTGGCCGAGCGCTATCGGAAGGCGTCGATCGTCGGGGTGTCCAACTCCTCGGGCCAGCGTGAGTGGATCGAGTCTGAGCGTGACCGTCGCGGGTTGGGGAACCTGGAGGTGATCACCGCCGACGTCAATGACTTCGAGCCCGAGGGACGCTTTGACCGGGTGATGTCGATCGAGATGTTCGAGCACATGCGCAACTGGCGCGAGCTACTGCGGCGGATCGGCGGCTGGCTCGAGCCCGACGGCGGCAAGGCGTTCGTTCACGTGTTCAGCCATCGCACCCTGCCCTACCGGTTTCAGGGCACCTGGGCGGCCGCGCGCTTCTTCACCGCCGGCTTGATGCCCAGCCATGAGCTGCTGACGCATTTCCAGCGCGACCTGGTCGTCAGCGATGAATGGATCGTTTCCGGACATCACTACGCACGCACGCTCAAAGCCTGGCTGGCCCAGCTGGACGCGCAAGCCGATGCGGCGCTGGAGGTGCTGCGCGCCTCGGGACGCTCGGAGCGCGAGGCTCGGCGCCTACTCGCCACCTGGCGGCTGTTCCTGATCTCGACCGAGGTGATCTGGCGCTACCGGGGCGGGAACCGATGGCTAGTCAGCCACTACCTGCTCGAACCGCGCCCCTGACTGGAGGACCACTATCTGCTCGAACCGCGCCCCTGACTGGAGCCGCACCCTCACTCTGAGTCCGGTTCCGTTCACTACGCACGGAAACGGACTCAGAGTCAAGCTTTCGGGGGCCAGGGGATAAAGCCCGAGGTGCGCCGGACGTAGTCGGCGTAACGGGGGCGGCGCTCGGCCATGTCACGCTCCAGCAGAGCCTTGCCCGAGACGCGGATCAGGAGCGTGCTCATGACCGCTGGCCCGATCAGCGTCCACCATGTCCCGCCGGCGGGCAGGACGATCAGCCACAGACCCCACCACACGCAGAAGTCACCGAAGTAGTTGGGATGACGGGTGTAGCGCCACAGCCCGCGATCCATTACCCCCTCAGAGTTGCCGGCCTGTGCCTTGAAGCGACGCAGTTGCTCGTCCCCCACGGCCTCAAAGCCCAGGCCGACGAAGAACAAGATCAGGCCGGGGACAATGGCCGCGGTCAATGCGCTCGGCCTCTCCCCCCCTACCTGAACGGGCAGGGAGACGATCAGCACGAGCAGCCCCTGGAGGGCGAAGATGGCGACAAGGCTCCAGAGCACGAAGCTGGCGCCGCGGCGCTCGCGCATAGCGGCGTAGCGGCGGTCCTCGCCCGGATCGTGCCGCTTGCGGCGCACCAGATGCACGCCCAGGCGAAGCCCCCACAGCGCGGTCAGGCCCAGCAGCAGCCACCGGCGCCCTGGGTCCCCGGGGCCGGTCAGTGCCGCGGTCAGGGCCACCAGCACGAACGCCGGTCCCCAGACTGGATCCACGATTGAGACATCCTTCAGCGCGATGCTGGCCAGCCACAGGACGAGCATCAGAACCGCGACCGCGGCGGCCGCATAAACGCTGGCCGCACCGGGGGCAGCGAACACGGTGGCGGGGGTGAGCAAGAACCAGGGCATCTGGTGAATGATGCAGACATGACCGCATCGGCCCAACCGGGTGCCCTGGACGAACTACGCATTGTCGACTTCTCCCGGGTGCTGGCGGGTCCGTTCGCGACCATGATGCTGGCCGACCTGGGGGCCATCGTGACCAAGATCGAGCGCCCGGACGGTGGCGACGAAACGCGCAGCTGGGGTCCTCCGTATGACGCGCGCGGAGAGGCGACCTACTTTCAGTCGGTCAACCGCAATAAGGACAGCGTGGTGCTGGATCTGCGCCAGCCGGCGGCCCGCGAGCGCGCCCGCGCCCTGGCTGACCAGGCCGACGTGGTCGTGGAGAACTTCCGTCCCGGCGTGATGGACGAGCTCGGGCTGGGCTATGAGCAGCTGCGCGAGCGCCGGCCCGAGTTCCGGCCCGAGCTCGTGTATTGCTCAATTACCGGCTTCGGATCCGGTCCGGGCTCGGCGCTGCCCGGCTACGACCTGCTCGTTCAGGCGCTGGGTGGTTTGATGAGCATCACTGGAGACCCCCGGGGTGAGCCCCAGAAGGTGGGCGTCGCGCTGGTTGACGTGCTCGCCGGCCTGTTTGCCACCGTGGGGATCCTGGCCGCGCTGCGCCATCGTGAGGCCACCGGGGAGGGCCAGCGGATCGAAGTCGATCTGCTCAGCGCGCTGCTGGCCGGGCTGGTCAATCAGGGCTCCGCGTTCACCGTGGCCGGAGTCGTGCCCGAGCGGCTGGGCAACGCGCATCCCAGCATCTCCCCCTATGAGCTGCTGCAGACGGGCGACGGTCAGCTCGTGCTGGCAGTGGGCAACGACCGTCAGTTCGCGGCGCTGACCGAAGTGATCGGAGCTCCAGAGCTGGCCCGCGATGAGCGCTTTGCCTCCAACGGCCAGCGCGTCGCCCACCGGGTGGAGCTCCTAGCCGTGCTGCAAAATCGACTGGAGAGCCGGAGCGCATCCGACTGGGCGGCGGTACTCACCGACGCCCGCGTTCCCGCCGGAGTGGTCAACGATGTGCGCGCAGCTTTTGCCCTGGCTGAATCGCTCGGCCTGGATCCGATCGTCTCGCTACCCGGCCCTGGCGGCGAGGAGGTGCGGCTGACTCGCAACCCGATCCGACTTTCGCGAACCCCGGCCAGCTATCGCAGCGCCCCGCCCGGGCTCGATGGGGCCTAAGTACCGCCCACCCGCAGCGCCGACTCGATCGCCGCGACGATCTGGGGATCCTCAGGGGTGACCTTGGTCGCCCAGCGCGCGATCAGCTTGCCGTCAGGACCGACCAGGTACTTGGTGAAGTTCCAGGCCGGAGGGGCCGAGCCGGGCTGGCGGCCCAGATCGCTCCACAGGGGAGAGGGATCGGCCCGCACCGAGGTACGCTCGGTGAGCGGGAAGCTGACCCCGTAATTCTTCTGACAAAAGGCGCCGATCTCCTCGGCGTCGTCGTATTCCTGGTCGGCGAAGTCCCCCGATGGCGAGCCGAGGACCTGAAGGCCACGGTCGCTGTAGCGCTCATACAGGGTCTGGAGCCCCTCGTACTGAGGCGTATACCCGCACTTGCTGGCCGTGTTGACGAACAGAGTGGGTTTACCGCGTAACGCGGCCAGGTCGAGCTCACCCCCGTCCAGGAGCTTTACCCGATGGTCGTAGAGGTCGGTGGGCCGGTCCAGCTTGGGGGTGCGCTTGAGGTACATGCGCAGGGTGGCGAAGATGCTCATATCTGAATACTTACGCCCCGCCCGCCAAAACGGTTCATCCGCGGTCGGACCCAACCCGGCGCGCGAGCGCGGTATGAGCGGGGTCGTTGCCAGGCAGATGCCGCGCCGTGAGCCCTCGGCTGGCCTCCCGCATGCCGTGTTCGCCGCCCTCCCCGAGTACGCCGAGCTCAGTGAGGCCGGCCATCCGCCGATCGGTGCTGTTGAGAAACAGCCCTCGCTCGTGTCCGCGCAACAGCTTGAAGCCGATCCGGATCAGCGGATTGGCGATTGAGGCCTCCCGAGAGACGGCGTGGACGTGGAAGTCGACCTCACCGGTGTCGATCCACTTCCAGACCTCCCAGTCCATCTGCCCGCGCTCCACGTGGCCCTCCAGCGTGCGGTAGCTCCAGCCGAACACACGCACGCAGCGACCATCCACGGTCCGGGTCTGGTCATAGACATCGTTGACCCGCACGCCGACGTAGACCCGCAGCACCCCCAGAGCGCGCAGCTCCAGCAGCATGTCGCGACCGGGGAATGGCTCATCTGAGTCATAGAAGGCCCGGACGATCGATGGGTCAGCGAACTCATAACCCCGGATCAGCCGCCGCGCGATCTCCCAGCTGCCGCCTGAGACCGCTGGGCCCGGGGACTCGGGGGGCAGCGTTTGGCGGCGGTCTTCCACATTCCAGCCGTCGGGAGGGTGCTCGAGGTCAAGGCCGTCGACGTGGTAGTTGACCGACCGGCCGCGGAGCTCATCCAGGCGCCGTCGCATGGCCGGCGGGACGTTCACGTCCCAAAGCCCTGCTCGACCCGTCGGGTGTCGACGTCGATCCCCCCGGTCATCCGCCCGCCCGACAGCGACACGACCCGCTCCAGGAACGAGATCCACATGTGGAGCTGAACCTCCTTGGCCATACGAACCCGGTGATAGAGCAGATTGGACAACCGGTTGGAGCTCCGCGCCCAGGATTCGATCTCGAAGCTCATCATCTGCTCCTGGTGCACCCGGAACTCGATCTGCCCCGCCTCCAGGTGACCGGCCAGCGTGGCCAGCCGGAAGGAATGGGGACTCAGGGCGATAACTCGTACCGGACCGTCCCACGGTCCGGGCATGCGCACCACATACTCGTCGCCCAGCGCCAGCTCACCCCGTTCGCCGAGCACGCGCTGAAAGCGCGCGAACTTGATCGGGGCAGCCCGATTCAGGTTGGCTGTCAAGCGCGCGAACAGCTCCTCGGGTCCGAGCGCGGCGTCACGAATCCGAGTCCGGTAGCGGCGGTGAAACAGGGGCCCGACGCCATCGGACACGGTCACCACATCGGTCCTATCCACCCCGGCGGGAAGCTCGGGGGGCAGATGCTCCTGGGCTCCGGGCATGAGCACCTCATGGCGGTGCAACGCCGTGCAGCGCCACATGTAGTCCCACGAGGTGAGGGTGATCCCGACCGGCCAGGTAGCGGCGGTGAGCCAGCGACGGGTGGCTGGGGGGCGGCGAGGCAAGCTTCGAGCCTACCGGGGCGGGACATCGCCGCCGCTAGGATCGCTGGCCATGCTGACCGCGATCCTCCACCGCTGCGGCCTACGCGCGTGGCAGATGCAGATCTCCTCGCTCGGGGCCGTCGGTCTGTACATCGGGCTCTGGATTCGCG
>JALYZQ010000129.1 GCA_030948805.1 Actinomycetota bacterium
GGCCTGGTGCGAGCGAGGGCTCGCTCCTTGATGGACATGTCCGCATGGATATAGACCCCCGTCGTCTCGACCCTTTCGTGGCCGAGCCACAGAGCCACAACCGTGCGGTCGACCCCGGAGGCGAGAAGGTCCATGGCGCAGCTGTGCCTCAGGGTGTGTGGTGTCGGGCGCTTCGTCTTCAGCGATGGACAGCGCAGATGGGCGGTGATGGAGTGCTTGGTGACCAGCGCCCCGACGGCGTCGCGACTGAGCGGGCTGTTCCGGCGGGTCGGGAAGAGCGCATCGCCAGGCTCACCGCCGCGCTCTCGCATCCAGACCCCCAAGGCGGCGACGCTGACTCGGTCCAGCGGGGTGGAGCGATGCTTCCTTCCCTTGCCCATGCAGCGCACATGGGCGCCGGTGCCGAGCTCGACGTCCTGGTTGGCCAGGCCGGTGAGCTCGGAGACCCGCAGGCCGGTCTGGACAGCGACGGCCAGCAGGGCGTGGTCGCGTCTGCCGGTCCAGGTCTGGCGGTCGGGGCTTTCGACCAAAGCCTCCACCTCGCGAGCGGTCAGGTAGCAGACCTCCTTCCGCTCTCGGCGCTTGGCGGGGATGGCCAACACCCCGGCAATGAGCCCGGCGTGCTCGGGGTGGCGCAGGGCTGCGTAGTGGAAGAAGGAGCGGATGGCAGCCAGACGAGCGTTGCGCGTGCGCACGGTGTTGCGCCGCTCGGTTTCCAGGTGCTCGAGGAAGGCGCTGACGAGGCCGGCGTCGAGGTCGGCCAAGTCCAGCCGGTTCGGCGCCTTGCCGGTGCGGGCCTGGGCATAGCCCAACAGCAGCCGCCAGGCGTCACGATAGGCGGCGACGGTGTTCGGGCTCGCCCGCCGTTGGCCGATGAGGCGCTCGGTGAAGTAGGCCTCCAGGGTGGGGGCAAGGGCGCTCATGAGCATCCCTCCTTTGCTTGCTCGCGTCGGCCGGCGGCCAGAGAGAGCAGCTCCGGGCAAGCCGACAAGTACCAGTATGTGTGTGATGGGTTCGAGTGGCCCAGGTAGGTCGACAGCAGCGGCAGGCGGGCCTCGACGTCCAGGTCCGCCCTGTACCACCCGACCACGGTCTTGACCGCGAAGCTGTGGCGGAGATCGTGCAGACGCGGGGAGCGGCGGTGCGAGGGCCACGTGATGCCGGCCGGGCGCAACAAGTTTCGGAACGTCCAGTCGAGGGTGCGGTGGGCGGGCCTGGTCCCGGCCGTGGACACGAAGAAGCTCGCCGACCTCGGCTCAGGCCAGCGCTGATCGCGCAACCGGCCATAGTCGCCGAGCGCCTCCAAGGTGGCGGGCTGGACGGGAACGTCTCGGCTCTTGCCGAACTTGGTCCCGACGATTCTCACCACACCTTCGGCCCAGTCGACGTCGCCGCGGTCGAGCCGCAGCGCCTCGCCGGGTCTCAGACCGCACACTGCGATCAGCCCGATCAGGGTCTCGTAGGTAGCGCCGCGAAGGGCCGGGTGCAGGGCACGGGCCTCGGCCATGAGGGCGGCGACCTCGGCATCGGAGTACAGATGGGGCTCCGTGCGATGCGACGGGCAGGCGAGTAGCTCTTTGGGGGGCACTTCGGCAGCAGGGTCGAAGGCGTGCAGGTGGGCCGCGAAACCGCGCACCACGCCGAGCCGGTGCGCCCACCACCGTGGCGAGGCATCCTGTGGCTGGATGGCCCAGGCCACGGCGGCGGCGGTGGTGACGGTCGTGGTGCCAGTGGCTTCCAAGTACTCGACGAAGTCGGCCAGCAGCCGGCCATGGGCGGTCAGCTTGAAGCCGAGGGACCGGCGCACGGCCAGGTAGTCCTCGACGGCCTCGGAAAGGGCCTTCATGCTGGCCGCCCGGGCCACGACTGAGCCAGCGTCCGCAGCGCGCCGTAGTCGACCTTGGCGTAGATGGCGGTGGTGTCCACATCGGCGTGGCGCAGGACCTGGCCGACTTCGCTCAGCGAGGCACCGCCGCGCAGCATCGCCGTGGCGGCACTATGGCGCAGCCGATGCGCCGAGGCCCGGACCCCGGCGCGCTTGCCGGCGCACGCCACGATCCCGCCCACACCGTCGGATGACAACCCGACCAGCGGCGCATGGGCCCTCAAGAACAGCGCGCGGCATGCCACCCGGGGACGTCCGCCGCGTACGTAGGCCACGAGCGCTTCACCGACGTCGACAGGAAGGGGAAGCCGGTCCCGCCGAGCCCCCTTGCCCCGGATGACGATCTCGCCCTGGCGCCAGGCGACATCGTCAAGGACCAGTCCGGCCACCTCGCCGGCACGCAGCGCGAGGCGAGCCAACACAACCAGCACGGCGCGGTCACGAAGCCCGACCGCGGTGGTCGGATCGACGCTGCCCAACACCGCCGCCACCTCCGCCTCGCCAAGGCCTCGAGGGATCCATCCCCCTCGCCAGCCGGCGACGGCCGGCACGGCGCCAGCCAGGTCGTGCGCCGTGAGCCCCTCGGCGTTCAAGAAGCGCAGCCAGGACCGCACGGCGGTGACCAGAGCCTTGGCTGAGGGCACAGTGCGCTGGCGGCACTCGCCGACCACCAAAGCGCTCACGTCGCTGGCCGACACCCCTGCTAGCTCCCGGTCCTTCCACTCGGCCAAGATCGCCTGGGCCACCTCGATGTAGTGAGCGACCGTGCTCGGCGCCAGCCCTCGGTCAACCACCAGGTGCCGGCGATAGACGCCCACCAGGAGATCGTTCGCCGTGGGCAGGGC
>JALYZQ010000134.1 GCA_030948805.1 Actinomycetota bacterium
CATGTAGCCAAAGCCCGCGCCCGCCTCCCCCAGCCGGTTGGCCACCGGGACCCGTACGTCCTCAAAAAACAGCTCCGCGGTGTCCTGGGCATGCATGCCCACCTTGTCCAGGTTTCGCCCCCGGGCAAAGCCCGCCATGTCGCGCTCGATGATCAGCAGCGAGATGCCACGGTGGCGCTGCGCCGGGTCGGTCTTGACCGCGGTGATGACCAGGTCGGCGTTGATTCCGTTGGTGATGAAGGTCTTGGACCCGTTGACGACGTACTCATCGCCATCCCGGACCGCGGTGCTGCGCAGTCCGGCCAGGTCAGAGCCCATTTCGGGCTCGGTCATGGCCACCGCCGTGATCAGGCTGCCGTCGGCGATCCCGGGCAGCCAGCGCTGCTTCTGCTCCTCGTCGCACAGGGAGATGAAATAGGGCAGGCAGATGTCGTTGTGCAGCGTGATGCCCAAGCCGCTGCCCAGATCACCGGCGCCGCTCACCTCCTCACCGACGATCTGGTTGAAGCGAAAGTCATCGACGCCCGCGCCGCCGTAGCGCTCGGGGACCTGCATGGCCAGCAGCCCCTTGGCCGCCGCCTTGGCGAACAGCTCGCGGGGGACGATCCCGGCGCGCTCCCAGTCGGCGTGGTGGGGGCTGATCTCCTCGGCCACGAAACGGCGCACGGACTCGCGAAAATCGACGTGCTCGGGCTCGAACAGGCTGCGGCGCATCCGCCCTGAATCTAAGCGCGTATGCCACCCCGGCGTCGTGCCACTTCCGCCCCGCCGCGTGGCCGCGCCGAGGGTCCCGATATTTATCCATCTGGCCCAAGGCAAACCCCGCAACGTGCGGGAAGATCGCGCAGTGTCGATCATGCCTCACCGTCGGGTAGCGTCCGCGCAGGCGATCGCCGCTGTCTCGGGTCAGTTCGGCCGTGACGTCGAGGCCTGCCTGACCGAGATCGAGGTCGTAGTGCGCCAAGCCCGTCGGCGGGGCGCACGCCTGATCGTGTTCCCGGAGTCGACGCTGGGTGGCTACCTGGGGGAGGGTCCGGGAGTGCAGCCAACCGCCATCGTCCCCCCTCCCCTGCCTGGGCACGCCGAGGCCTTCGAGCGCCTGATCCGGATGGCTGGCGACGCGGTCCTGTGCGTGGGCTATACCGAGGCCGCGCCCGGCGGACCGTTCTCCAGCGCCGTGTGCCTGAGCGGGGACGGTGTGCTGGGGCACCATCGCAAGGTCCACATCCCGGCTGGGGAACAGGGTCTGATCTCCGCCGGTGACGGCTTCGCGGCCTTTGACACGCCGGTTGGCCGGCTGGGCATGCTCACCTGCTACGACAAGGTCTTTCCCGAGGCGGCCCGCGCCCTCACACTCGACGGGGCCGAGATCGTCGCCTGCATGGCGGCCTGGCCGGTGTGCCGAGCCCACCCCGCGCGGCTGGTGCGCAACGACCGCCAGGTGCGCCACTTCAATGCCCTGGATGTGGCCCGAGCCGTGGAGAACCAGGTGGTGTGGGTATCGTCTAACCAGTATGGATCTCTCGGCGCGCTGCGTTTTCCCGGTCAGGCCAAGGTCGTGGACCCCGACGGACGAGTGCTCGCCAGCACGGGCGCCCGTGCTGGGATCGCCCTGGCCCGAGTCGACACCCGCGGGGCGATTGACAGCGCTCGGGCGCAGTTCTTCCATCTCGCCGATCGGATCCCCGAGGCCTACGCAGTCAGCCTGGCGAGGCGCGTAGCTTGATGTGCGGCATAGCCGGACGGCTGGGCCTCGAGCTCCGGGGCGAGGATCAGCGCATGCTCTCGCGCCTGGTGCACCGGGGCCCCGATGACCAGGGTCAGGTCGACTTCGCCGGTGGCTGGCTCGGACACACCCGGCTGTCCATCGTCGACGTCACCGGGGGCCATCAACCGCTGAGCAGCTCCGAAGGGGATCGCTGGCTGGTCGGCAACGGCGAGATCTACAACCATGAGCAGGTTCGAGGCCGACTGGGGGACGGGGGCTATGCAACCCGGTCAGACAACGAGGTCGCCCTGCGGCTCCTGGAACGGCGCGGACCCGACGCGCTCGGGGAGCTTGAGGGGATGTACGCGTTTCTGTCGGCCACGGCGACCGGGGACTCGTTTGTGGCCGCCCGGGATCCGGTGGGGATCAAGCCGCTGTACTGGGCTCGCCGCGATGAGGAGGTGCGCTTCGCCTCGGAGATCGCCGCCTTCGACGCCGCCTGGAGGCCGGCGGTCGAGGCATTTCCACCGGGGTGTCACTGGACGCCCGAGCAGGGACTGCGTCGCTTCGCCAAGCCAGTGCCCGCCGACGGGTTACTGGGCACCGGCGCTGAGCCCGGGGCCGACGATCTCCAGCAGACACGTGAGACCCTGATCGCGTCGGTGCACCGCCAGATGATGGGGGACGTCCCCGTGGGGGTGTTCCTCTCCGGGGGCCTGGACTCGACCCTGATCGCCGCCATTGCCGCCCGCTACTACGCCGAGCGGGGAGAGCGTCTGAAGACCTTTGCGGTCGGCACCGCCGACAGCCCCGACCTGCTGGCCGCGCGCCAAGCTGCGGAGTACCTGGGCACAGAGCACCATGAGCGCCTCTACACAGCGCAGGAGGCTCTGGACGTCGTCGCGCCGGTGGTGCGCGCGATCGAGCACTTCGACCCTTCCCTGGTCCGCAGCGCCGTGCCCAACTTCCTGCTCGCCGAGATGACCGCCCGCCACGTCAAGGTCGTGCTCACCGGTGAGGGCGCCGATGAGCTGTTCGCCGGCTACCGCTACTTCCACGAGCTGTCCGATCCCGACGAGCTGCACGACGAGCTGATTCGCAGCGTCCAGGGCCTGCACAACCTCAACCTGCAGCGCTGTGACCGGGTGACGATGGCTCACGGTCTGGAGGCGCGGGTGCCCTTCCTGGACCGGCAGGTGATTGCGCTGGCTCTGCGGCTCCCGGCCGCGTGGAAAGTGGCCGGCCCTGATGTGCCCGAGAAGCGCTTGCTCCGCCAGGCCTTCACGGGCTGGCTGCCTTCCGAGCTGCTGTGGCGGGAGAAGTCCCAGTTCGGAGACGGCAGCGGGGCGGCCTCGGTGCTGACCGAAGCGCTCGAGGCCAGCATCACCGCCGAGGAGCTGGCCGCCGAGGCCGACGCGGTGGATCCGCCGCTGCGCACCCGCGAGGAGCTGGCCTACTACCGGATCTGGTCTGAGCACCTGCGCGGTGTGCGTCCGGGGCCCAACCTGGGGCGGTTCGCCACCGCCTGACCTGGGGCGGTTCGCCCCGCCTGACCTGGCGGCTCGTCCCGCTCGGCCGTGCTCCCTGCTTGACCGCTTTGCCAAGCTGACGCCAGGAACCGTCAGCCAACAGATCGGGGGGCGTTGTGCACCAGGAGGCGTCAGCTCGGACCAAGCGCCTCGCGCTGGTCAGTGCGATCCTCGCCTCGACGATCGCCGCGGTGGACTCCACGGCCGTCAACGTCGCCCTGCCGGCCATCAGCCGCGACCTGGGCGGAGGCTTCGCCGCTCAGCAGTGGGTCTCAAACGCCTACCTGCTCACGCTCAGCGCCCTGATCCTGCTGGCCGGATCACTGACCGACCGCCTGGGTGAGCGTCGGGTCTTCACCGCCGGGGTCCTGGGCTTCGGCATCGGCTCGGCCCTGTGTGCGGTCGCCCCCACTATCGGCGTCCTGATCGCCGCCCGGGCTATGCAGGGAGTCTCGGGGGCCCTGCTGACTCCAGCCGCACTGGCCATCATCGTGTCCGTCTTCGGGCCTGAAGAGCGCGGAGGCGCGATCGGACGCTGGACGGCCTGGGGCGGGGTGGGGATCCTGGCTGGGCCGCTGCTGGGAGGACAGATCGTCGACTCAGCCTCCTGGCGGTGGATCTTTCTCATCAACGTCCCGCTCGTGATCGGGGCGCTGGTGCTATCTCGCATCGCCGTGCCCGATCGGATGGCCGAGAATGAGGGGGCTCGGATCGACTGGGCCGGCGCGGCACTGGCCGCCTCCGGCCTGGGCGGCATCTCCTTCGGGCTGATCGAGCAACCCGTGCTCGGCTTCGCCAACCCGGAGGTGTTCGGGGCGCTGGTCCTCGGCGTGGTGCTGCTGGCCGGCTTTCTGCTTCACGAGGCGCGCACCAGCCACCCGATGCTGCCTCTGGATCTGTTCGCGAGGCGCAACTTCGCCGTGGCCAACGCCCAGACCCTGGCCATGTACGGGGCGATCGGGATCCTCGGCTTCTTCGTCACCATCTATCTGCAGGAGGTGGCGGGCTACAGCGCGCTGAAGTCCGGCGTGACCGGTCTGGTCCCCACCGGGGTCATGTTCCTGCTCTCCGCGCGGATGGGGCGACTGGCCGACCGCTACGGCCCACGCCCGTTCTTGACCGTGGGACCTCTGGTGGTGGCCTGCGGCTTTCTGCTCATGCTCCGCTACGGCACCTCGGTCTCTCTGTTGGGAGACGTGCTGCCGGCGCTGCTGGTCTTCTCCTTCGGCCTCTCTCTGACCGTCTCGCCTCTAACCGCCACCGTCCTGGCCGACGCGCGTGAGGCCGAGGCGGGGATTGCCTCGGCGGTCAACAACGCCATCGCCCGGACAGCGGGGCTGATCGCGGTGGCGGCGGTCGGCGCCGTGGTGGCGGCCGACTACTCCTCGCTGCTTCACCAGCGCTTGGGCGACCGCCTACCCACCTCCAGCGCGCCAGCGGTACATGCGGCCAAGCGTCACACCTTCGGCGTCATTCCACCCAGTGCCGTGCCCGCCGGCGAGCGGGCCTTCACCGCCCGTACGGCCGCCGACGCCTCGCGGGACGCCTTCCACCTCGCGGTCGCGCTGGGCGCCGGGCTGCTCGTCCTGGCCGGACTCGGCGGGCTGGCCCTCGATCCCCGGCGTCCGAGCGCCGCCTTGGCTGCCGACTGTCCGGGCGGGACGCTGGCTGGGGCGCCGCTGGCGGCGGCGGGCTGTGAGCCCGCTCCGGCGCTGGAGGCCGCTCCGGTCGGGGCGGGGGCGGCAGACCCCTAACGCCACCGGATCCGCTGCGCCGCCTGATCCGGGCCGCCACTTGTCACCAAACGTGACAACTTCGCCAAAGAAGGGTGACGATCGGCCGCGGGAGCGCGATCAAGGGGCATGCTGGGCCCGTGGGCCGCGTCCAACCGACCCCGATCGACCTCGATCGGCAACCTCCAAAGGGGGTCGTGACAGGAGGCGCCTATGAGGCGCCAAATCCTCCCCACCGGGTCTCCGTGCTCGGATCGAGGTCGAAGCTGGTCGTCTCGGGCTCGCGGGATCAACGGGTGGCCCAGATCGCCGACCGTCAGCGCGGTCGCGTATCGCGCGAGCAGCTGCTGGCCGCCGGGATCACGCGCTCGGTGATCAGGCGAATGTTGGGACGGGGCCATCTGCTCGCGCTCCACCAAGGCGTCTACGCGGTGTCGCATCTCGCCCCGGTGCCCCTGGAGCGCGAGACGGCCGCGCTTCTATCGGTGCCTGGCGGGGCGCTCAGCCACGTCAGCGCCGCGATCCTCTGGAGTCTGCTCGAGCCCGATTTCGACCACGGCGCTGTCGACGTGCTCCTCCCCCACGGCCAGCATCGGTGTCGCCCGGGTATGCGCGTTCACCGCACGCGGGTACTGGAACCCGGAGACGTGAGGATCCACAACGGCCTGCCGGTCACCTCACCGGCGAGAACGTTGCTCGACATTGCCGAGCTCGTCTCGACTCGCCGGCTGGAGCGCGCCCTGGAACAGGCGTTCGTTACCCGGATCGTGCACAAAACGGAGATCCAGCAGGTGCTGGCTCGCTGTCCCGCCCGAGCAGGTCGGACCCTCCTGAGCTCGCTCATCGAGGCCGGACCCCCGGGTCTCACCCGATCAAAGGCCGAGGAGTGCTTCGTCGACCTGATCCGCCAATCCGACCTGCCCATGCCGGAGATCAACGTCCATGAGCATGGCTTTGAGCTCGACTTCTGGTGGCGCCGCGCCGGGGTCGTGGTCGAGATCGACGGCTACCAGTTCCATGGGACGCGGCGTGCCTTTGAGTACGACCGTCGCAAGGACGCCAAGCTGGCCGCCCTTGGGCTGACCGTCATTCGCTTCACCTGGAATGAGATCGTCAACCATCCTCTGGTCGTCGTGGCCCGCCTGGCCCGCGCCCTGGCCTGGGGCGAGCAGACGCACACCCGAGCGGGCTAATCATCCCCGAGACCGAAGCGCGGTCGGAACTCCGCCGGCACCAGCTCCAGGTACTCGGAGTGACGCTCGATGTAGCCGCTAATGAACGGGCAGGCGGGGATCACAGCCAGCCCGCGGGCGCGGGCGTCGTCGAGTGCGAACGCGGCCAGACTGGACCCGAGTCCCAGACCCTCGTGCTCGGAACCGATCTCGGCGTGGGTGAAGCGGATCAGCCCCGCCTCGAGGCTGTAGTCGAGCTGGCCAGCCGGCCGGCCATCCACCGCGATGACAAAGCGGCTGGCCTCGGGCTGATCGCTGATCTGGGGCTCGGCGGTCCCGGACATGAGGTTGGACCTCAGCCGCCGGCTCGCTCGATAGCGGCGTCCATCGCCTCCGCGGGCGCGGGCACCGCCCGACCGTGACCGACCACCAGCAGGCCCGGGTCCAACGCACGCAGCTCCCGCGCGGACTGAAGGTCCCGCGCCTTGTCAAACGTGGCCATGGCCGCTAGAGGGAAGCGCAGATTGAAGTGGTTCGATACGGCCACGCCACCGATCGACGTAAAGACATCGCCCGCGATCAAGGTGCGGTCACGCGTATCGAGGAAGGCCACGTGGCCGGGAGAGTGCCCGGGACTGGCCACCACCTCCAGACTGCCCACCCGGTCACCGGGGGTCAGGCGAACGTCAGGAGTGGTCTGCACCTTGGGCCAGCTTCCGGTCAGCTTGCCCTCCACCACGTGGTCGCCGGCCAGGATTCGTGCGTCGGTTTCGCCGAGGGACACCTCGATCTCGTCGCCCAAGCGGCGCTTGAGCTCATCCAGCGATCCGACGTGGTCACTGTGTCCATGGGTCAGGGCGATCCGCCGGATCGGGGCGCCGAGGCTCTGCGCGGCGGCCATCAGACCCTTGGCCCCTCGCGAGAGCGTGGTGTCAACCAGCGTCAAGCCGTCGGGCTCGCGCACCAGATAGGCGTTGACGAACCCCAGGCGGGTGAGCTGGGTCAGATTCTCATTCAAGCGGGTGGTCTTCATCGGCTCCCCTCGGGTCGACGGCCGGACGGGCAATGGTCGAACGGTCGGCTGGCAAGACTACGCGGACTGGGCCGGCGTCGATCTCGAGCTCGCGCACGCCGGGCCCCGTTTGTGGTTAGGCTCGACCGGTGCGGTTCAAAGCTGACCGGCCTCTGGGCCTCGCCCCCGCCACCGTCCTGGATTATCGAGAGTTGGCCCGGCGGCGGCTTCCCCGCCAGCTGTTCGACTACGTCGACGGCGGCGCCTATGAGGAGCACACTATGCGCGCCAACGTGACTGACCTCGAGCGGCTGCTCCTGCGCCAGCGCGTGATGCGTGACGTCTCGCAGCGCGACCCCGCGGTTGAGGTGCTGGGAGAGCACCTGGCGATGCCCGTGATCCTGGCCCCGGTGGGGCTGGGCGGGATGATGGCTGCGCGGGCCGAGGTCCAGGC
>JALYZQ010000149.1 GCA_030948805.1 Actinomycetota bacterium
CCCTCGTGCTCGCAGTCAAGGATCTCCTCGGCCAGGTGCGCCTGGTCGGGGTAGTCCGACAGCATGCGATGCAGGAGCTCGGCCGTTCTCAGGATGTTCTGGCCCGCCTCCTCGAAGAGCTCGAAGTAGATCCGGTCGCGGGGGGCGAAGACCTGGGCAAAGCGGGCCATGGCCGCGCATCCTATTTGAGTCGGGCCGACCGCCTCGGGGCCGCCCAGCGGACGCCCGGCGTCGCGCTTGCGCCCTGGGTCAGCGCCCCCTCGGGGCTAGAGTGAGGCCAGGTCGTGCCGGAACCGGGCCAACTCAGCCTCGTCGATCGAGTAGGTGTGCTCGGATTGGGGGTAGCGACGACCGCGGACGTCGGCCGCGTAGGCCGCCACGCCGGCGTTCATCTCCGCCTGCAGATCGGCGTAGCGCTGGACGAAGCGCGCGCCGCGACCCTCGCGGATACCCAGCAGGTCATGGAAGACCAGGACCTGCCCATCGGTGGCCGGACCGGCTCCGATCCCGATCACCGGCACATCGAGCCGGGGCATAAGGGCGGCAGCTACGGCCGCCGGGATGGCTTCGAAGACGAGTGAGAAGCAGCCGGCCTCCTGGAGGGCCAGAGCCTCCTGCGCGATGCGTGTGGCCGCCGAGGTGCTCCGACCCTGGGCGCGGTACCCGCCCAATGCCGTCGACGTCTGCGGCGTCAAGCCCACGTGCCCCATTACGGGGATCCCGGCCTGGACGATCGCTCGGGCGCGGGCCACCGAGGTCTCATTCCCTCGCTCCAGCTTGACTGCGTCGCAGCCGGCCTGTTTTACGAACCGCATCGCCGTCTCCACCGCTTGCACATCCGAGGCCTCGTAGGACCCGAAGGGAAGATCGCCGACCAAGAACGGCGTCCGAAGGCCCCGGCGCACGGCGCGGGCCAAGACCAGCATCTCGTCGACGTCGACCGGGATCGTGGAGTCGTAGCCCAGCACGGTCATGGCGCCCGAGTCTCCGACCAGCACCAGGTCCACCCCGGCCGACTCGGCCGCGCGTGCACTGGGGAAGTCATAGGCGGTGACCATCACCAGGGGCTCGCCAAGCCGCTTCTTCTCCTGCAGGATGGGCAGCGTGACCGGAAGCCGCGAGGCATCCGCGGGAACGTGAAATTGGAGGGGAGTTGTGGACATCGATGTTGTGCCTCCTCAGGCTGTCTGGGCGTTCAGCCCCGACCTCTGGTGGCTCGCTCCAACCCCGTCTGCCGGGGTTGGAGCGAGCTGGATCAGGATGTTGTCGATCAGTCGCGTCGGGCCGACGGGGGCCGCGATGACGGCCAGCACGTCGTCCTCGATGCGCTCAACGCGTTCAAGGGTGTCTGGAGTGACCATCTCCAGGTACTCGGGCGTCACCCCGCTACGCTCGAGCTCAGCCAGGCCGGCCGCCCGAGCTGCGGCGGGGTCGCGCTCACCGGCCTGCACGGCCTGGGAGATCGCCCACAGCGCCCGGTGCAGGGCCGTACCTCGGTCCCGCTCAGACGGCGACAGCAGAGCGTTGCGGCTGGACAGAGCTAGCCCGTCGGAGTCGCGCACCGTGGGGCAGACCTCAATCCTGACCGGCAGGTTGAGGTCACGAACCAGGCGGCGGATCACGGCGGCCTGCTGGGCATCCTTCTGACCGAAGTAGGCCACCTCGGGGCCGACCATGTTCAGCAGCTTGGCCACCAGCGTGGTCACTCCGTCGAAATGAGCCCGTCCCCGGCTGACGCCCTCCAGGTTCTCGGTGATGGTGGCGACCGAGATCCGAGTGGCGAAGCCAGAGGGGTAGACCTCGGTCTCCGAAGGAGCGAACAGGATGTCGACGCCCTCACCCGCGGCCAGCCGGGCGTCGCGCTCGGTGTCCCGGGGATAGGCGGCCAGGTCGCTGGCATCGTTGAACTGGGCCGGGTTGACGAACAGCGACACCACCACCACGTCGCATTGCTCCCGGGCCCGTCGGATCAGTGAGAGGTGGCCGTCGTGCAAGGCGCCCATGGTGGGCACGAGGCCGATGATGCGGCCCTGGCGGCGGGCATCGAGCAGCTCACCCCGCAGCTCGGGTACACCGGTCACAAGCCTCATGCCGTCACCCCGTCACCGCCGTCACGTCTGTTGGGTCGGCGGCTGGCTGTCCCCGGCGCTCAGCCAGGCCGCGTGTGGCCTCCACGAGCACGTCGTACATCGCCACCAGTTCCGGGGTGCGCTCGGCCACCGCGGCTCGCTGAGTCGCCACCGTGGCCTCGTCTCCGCGAGCCACCGGACCGGTGAGAGCGCGCTCAGGCCCCAACTGGGACCAGTTGTCGACGGTCGCTCGGACCAGGGGCACCAACAGGTCGCGGTGGGCGCCGGTCCCCGCGGCCAGGCGCTCAGCTGCAGCCTGCAGCGTGATCAGGAAGTTGGAGGCCATTGAGGCCGCGGCGTGATAGGCCGCGCGGTCGGTCTCGTCGAGCTCGAACGGCCGCATCGCGAGCGCTGTGGCCAATTGACGGGCGAAGCGCCGGGATCGGGACGTGCTGCCGGCGATCGCGGCGCCCGCGCCGCTCAGGCGCTCGGGCCCGTCGTCCAGGGTCACAGTCATCAGCGGATGAAGCGTGAAGGCCTCGTGCGGAGCCAGGGCGTCAAGGCCAGTCGCCCCGGAGCAGTGCCCAACCAGCGGGCCGGGAATGATCGTCCGCCCGGCGGCGGCGATCTGGCTGTCGGGGACACAGAGCAGGACGGCGTCAAACCCGGCCAGCTCAGCGTCACGGGGAAGGGGGTCTGAAGCCCGGCACCCGGCCGCCTGCAGTCCGGCCGAGATCACGCTGCCCAGGCGGCCGCGGCCCAGAACACCCACACTCACCTCGGGCGAGATGGCCGAGGGGCGCACAACGGGGGTGTCGGGGTGCCGTTCCAGTTCCCGCATCGGAATACCGGTCGGAGAAAAAAGGTCCTACAGAGCGAGGTCCGTCCCTTGGGTGACGGCCTCTTTGAGCAACAATACCCCGTCTGCATAGCCGTCTAGCATCGATCTCTGTGACAAGCCCCACAGAGCGGCGAGAGCTCCTCAAGGCCGTCTATGAGGAGGCCCGGGGATGTGTCCGCTGTCCTCTGCACAAGAGCCGGACCCAGGTGGTGTTCGGCTCCGGCAACGCCAACGCCGATTTGATGTTCGTGGGGGAGGCGCCGGGCGCCAATGAGGACAAGCTGGGCCTACCGTTCGTGGGCCAGGCCGGAAAGCTGCTCGACAAGCTGCTGATCGAGATTGGGCTGGAGCGCACCGACGTGTTCATCTGCAACACCCTCAAGTGCCGGCCACCGGGTAATCGCGACCCCCAGCCGAATGAGATCGAGACCTGCTACGGCTACCTCCGCCAGCAGGTGGAGCTGATCGAGCCCAAGCTGATCTGCACACTGGGCAACTTTGCCACCAAGCTGCTGCGGGCCGACAACACCGGGATCTCACGCCTGCACGGGACCGAGGAGGAGCGCGCCATCGGGGCCCGTACGGTAAGGCTCTACCCCCTGTATCACCCCGCGGCCGCCCTCTACACGCCTCGGACGTTGGAGGCGCTGCGCGCGGACTTTGCCCGCATCCCCAACCTACTGGCCCTGGCTGCACCCGCGCAGCCGATCGCGGTTGTGGAGGAGCCCGAGCCCGAGCCCGACACCGAGCCGGCAGCCGACCCCGAGGCCGCGGCGGCGGCCGGTCCCGAGGTCCCGCCCCAGCTCGGCCTCTTCTAACCCGGCAGGACCTCAGCCGGCGTGGCCAGTGATTCGGCTGGGAGCTGACCGACGTGGTCGTGCTCTGAGCCGGGCCCGTCCTCTGCTGGCGGCGGAGCGGGTGGGTCGCGCTCGGGGCGCAGCGCCATCGCGTAGGCCAGCCCCGCCCCGACGACCTGTATGGCCAGAACCACGGCGGCAAAGCCGGTGGCCTGGCGGGAGGCGCCGAGCAGCAGGATCGGCTCGGCGATGGCCACGGCACCGATCACGAGCAGGAACCGGGTCCGCTTGAGGGCCAGCATGTATTGGATCGCCAGGTATGTGGCGGCCAGCACGGTGAAGGCGGCGCCGAGCACGAGTAGAGACCCCGAGGCCTGGGTGCGCTTGGGGCCGAAGGCGAGCTTGAGCAGCAGATGTGGCGCGACCGCGTAGATCAGCAGGCACGGCACTGCGCAGACGAGCACGATGCCCAGGGATCGGAACAAGATCGGCCGTGTGTCCTCACCCGCCGCGCGGCGCCGGGAGACTTCCGGCACCAGGTAGAAGCCGGCGCCCATGGCCACCCAGATGAGGACTTTGGCCGCCACCGCGGTCGCCCCGTAAGAGCTCGCCAGTGACGTCGTGAAGCGGTGCTTGGCGGCGATGATGTCGATGTTCTGCAGGACCGCGATAACGATCAGGCCGGCGATCGGCGCCCACGCGCGCCGGACATGAGTCCATAGGCCCAGGGCCGCGGGCGCGGCGGTCACCGCTCCCAGACCCTCGGCCTCGGCGGCCTCGACATGGCGCCGCAGCTGGACCAGGCAGAAAGCTCCGACGACCAAAAAGGACAGCGGCGTACCCAGGTAGGCACCGGTTACGCCCAGCCCAGCGGCGGCCAGAGCCGCACCCAGCACCAGCCGAGAGGCTTGCTCCCCGACCAGGCTGATGCCGACCGCCTTGTAGTCCCCGACGCCTTGTAGCACTCCGCGTAGGATCGACAGCTCGAGCCACAGCACGGCGGCGGGCAGGCCGATGGCCGCCGCCCACTGATCTCCGGGCACGCCCACCGCCTGCGCGATCGGCTCACGAAACAGGATCGAGACGATGGTGATCACGATCGTGACCGCCGCCAGGTTGATCGACCAGCGTCGGACGGTGGCGGCCAGACCGGCGCCGACGCCGAGGTGACCAAGCACGCCCTCGCGGGCCGTGGCCACCTGAAGGGCGAGTCCGACGACCGACAGGATGAGGAAGTAGCTGATCAGCGCCGCCAGGCTGCCGTAGTCATTGAGCAGGCGGGCGAAGACCACCGTGGAGCCGAGCGCGATGACGTTGTTGGCGATCATCGCCCCCGCGAGCCCAGCGGCCTTGGCCAGCTCAGAGTGGCGCAGCTGCGCCAGTGAGGTTGGAAGCGCCCGATCGCCGGACAGGCGATTGATGAGCAGCGCGACGCGACCCGGAGTCCGACTGGTCTCACGAGGCTTCATGACGCCAGTGACGGTAGCGAAACTGCAGGTCGAGCCTGTCTACAGTGTCCCTCGTGCAGGGCCGGTTTCAGTCCAGCAGCGCCGCCGAGACGGAGGCCATCGGGGCCACGATGGCGCCTGAGCTGCACCCGGGCGATGTGGTCCTGGTCGAGGGCGAGCTGGGGGCGGGAAAGACCACGCTGGTCCGGGGCGCCGCGCGGGCACTGGGCGTGCGCCAGCCGGTGACCAGCCCTACGTTCACGATCGGCCAGCGGTATCCGGCACCGATCCCGGTCGCCCACGTGGACCTGTTTCGCGTGCCCGGCCTCGAAGGCGAGGACCCCGATCTGCTGTCTGACTACCTCCGGGCCGACACGATCGCCTTCGTGGAGTGGCCGCAGGGGGGAGAGGGCGTGATGGCGGGCTTCGCGCGGATCGCCAAGCGGGTGCGGCTGGAGCACGCCGGCGGTGACCACCGGCGGGTCAGCGTGGATTGCGGGGTGGGCGTCTAGTGAGGGTGCTCGGCTTCGACACCGCAACTCGGGCCACGAGCGTGGCCGCAGTCGGCCTGGAGGGCGACGGCGAGCTCTTCGAGGCCCATGACCACCCCGGGCCGGAGGAGCGGCCGCGTCACACCGGCCGTTTGCTGCCGCTGATCGTCGACGTGATGCATGAGGCGAGATGGGACTGGCGTGACGTCGACCTGATCGCGGTCGGGATCGGACCGGGCACGTTCACCGGCTTGCGCATCGGGATCGCTACCGCTCGCGCGCTCGCGCGCTCGCGCGAGATCCCGTTGGTCGGGGTCTCCACCCTCCAGTCCCTGGCGTTGGCCGCGACCTCTGAGGACCATGCGACCGGGGTTGACGCGATCCTGGCCGTCCTGGACGCACGCCGGCGAGAGGTCTACGCCGCGGCCTGGGCGCCTGACCAGGCTCACAAGCCGGAGCCCGACGGGCTGCTCGCACCCCAGGCACTCGCTCCCGAGGCTCTGGCTCAGGCGTCGCTCGAACTCGGGGCTCGGCGGCTGGCCGCGGGAGACGGCGCCGTAGCGTTCAGGTCTGTGCTCGCGGGTTGGGGGGTCGCGATTCCCGGCGACGACTCGGCCCTGCATCGGGTCAACGCGATTTACCACTGCCGCCTGGCCGGCCGGACGCCACGGACTTCGGCCGACGACGTCGCGCCCCAGTACCTGCGGGCGCCTGACGCCAAGCCACGTCTGATCCAACCGGCCTCATGAGCACCGCCGAGCTGACCATCCGGCCCCTCGGGTACTCGGACCTACCGCAGGTGCTGGCGATCGAGCGGCGGGCGTTTCCCACTCCGTGGTCACTGGCGATGTTCGTGCTCGAGCTCTCCAAGCCGTCCGGAGTGTGCCTGGCCGCGGTGGACACGGTGAGCGGACAACTGGTCGGCTATCTGATCCTGTCGCGCTATGACACCGTGTGGCACCTCATGAACGTGGCCGTCGACCCGGTCCGCCAGCGGCGCGGCGTGGGCGGGCGCCTGCTAGAGGAGATGATCGAGCGCACCGGAGCTGACGAGCAGTACACGTTGGAGGTCCGGACTTCCAACGCGCCCGCCATTCGGCTCTACGAGCGCTGCGGCTTTCGCTCCGCCGGTACCCGCCCGCGCTACTACCGAGACACGGGGGAGGACGCGGTGATCATGTGGCGCAGCGCCGAGCAGGTCTCCGCGCCGGGGGCAGCGTGATCCTGGCCATCGAGACCAGCTGCGACGACACCTGTGCCGCGGTGCTCAGGGCCGACGGCGAGATCGCGGCCAACGTCATCTCCTCGCAGGGAATCCACGACCGCTTCGGCGGCGTGGTCCCCGAGATCGCCTCGCGCCAGCACCTGGAGCTGATCGGCCCGGCGATCGACGACGCTCTTGCGCAGGCCGGCGCGACCCTGAAGGACATCGAGCTGCTCGCTGTGACGCGCGGGCCGGGGCTGGTCGCCGCTCTCCTGGTCGGGATGGCCACCGCCAAGGCGCTCGCCGCTACGCATCACCTGCCGCTAGCGCCGGTTGACCATCTGCACGGCCATGTCGCGGCCGGATTTCTCTGCCCGGGGAATCTTGAACCCCCCTTTCTCTGCCTGGTGGCCAGCGGCGGGCACACGTTTCTGGCTCACGTTCGCGACCGGGGGCCCGAGTACGAGGTCCTGGGGCAGACCCTGGATGACGCCGCCGGGGAGGCCTTCGACAAGGGGGCGCGACTGCTTGGCCTCGGCTACCCAGGGGGCGCCGCGCTCGAGCGTCTGGCCCATGACGGCGATCCCCAGGCCTTCTCGTTTCCCACCGCCGCACGCCTGGGCGGGCTGGACTTCTCCTTCGCCGGGCTCAAGACGGCCTTGCTCTATCGCGTGCGCGACCTCGGAACCCAGGAGGCGCAGCGCCGGCGGAAGGATCTTGCCGCCGCCTACCAGTGGGCGATCGTCGAATCCCTGGCCGCCCGCGTGCAGCGCGGCCTGGAGCAGACGGGCCTGGCGCGGCTGGCCATCGGCGGTGGTGTGGCCGCCAACGGTCCGCTGCGCGACCGGCTGGCCGCCGTGGGCGCCGAGCTATGGGTCCCCCCGCGTGAGCTGTGCACCGATAACGCCGCCATGATCGCCAGCGCAGCCCGCTATGTCCCGGCAATCGCCTATCCCGGCTATCTGGGGCTCGATGTCTACGCGACCGGCGAACCGGCGCAGCGGACGGCGGCATGAGCGCGCAGGTGGTCCTCTTCAGCCGTCCCGGGTGTTGTCTGTGCGACGAGGCCCGGGAGGTTCTGATGAGCGTCCGCCGGCAGCAGCCATTTCAGTTCTCGGAGCGAGATATCGACCAGGACGAGAGTCTGCTGCGCGCTTATCTGGAGCGGATCCCAGTGGTTACGATCGATGGGGTGGAGGCGTTCGAGCTATTCGTCGACGCGGCGGAGCTGGCAGCGAGGCTTTAGCGCAGGATTCGTGGATCCAGGTTTAGTTAGAGTGGTTCGGGGATGAGCTACACGGTCGGCCGCGGTACCGAATCGGCTCAGCCGGGACCTGAACCGGGCGAGAAGCTCTCGCTCGGGGTGGCCGCTCGGCTGTCGCGCTACCTCCAGGTTCTCACCCAGGCCCGCAAGATCGGCAAGGAGACGATCTCCTCCCAGGAGCTGGCCGATTACACGCACGTCAACTCGACCCAGATTCGGCGTGACCTGTCAGGCTTTGGCAAGTTCGGCAAGCGGGGCGTGGGCTACAACGTCGAGTCGCTGGTCAGTCAGATCCGCAAGATCCTGCGCACGGCCGGCCAGCACAACATCGCCCTGTTCGGGGCCGGCCATCTGGGTACCGCGATCGCCACCTCGGACATCTTCGCCGACCACGGTTTCCGAGTCGTGGCCGTGTTCGACGTCGACAAGGCCCGGGTCGGAACTCAGATCGGGCCGCTCACCGTCCGTCACAACGACGAGCTGCGGACGATCGTCGAGGATCAGGACATCGTCGTGGCAGTGCTGGCCGTGCCGTCGGCCGCGGCTCAGCAGTTGGCCGATGAGCTCGCCGACGTTGGGGTGAAGATCATCTTCAACTACTCCGACGCTCTCCTGCAGGTACCGCCGGAGGTCACCGTCCACACTTCCAGTCCGGCCGTTGACCTGCTCTACGCGCTGTACTTCTATCTCACCTGACCATCCGGCCCACCCCGTGGACCTCGACCTGAACACCGCGCGTGCGTGCTTTGACGCCTCGACCGACTTCACGGTCGGGCTGGAGGAGGAGTTCGCGTTGCTGGACCCTGAGTCGCTGGAGCTGACGGCGCGCTTTGAGGAACTCAGGGTGGCCGCGGGCGCCGATCGGCGGTTGGCCGGCGCGATTGCCGGTGAGCTGATCTCCTCTGAGATCGAGATCCGCTCCGGACGCGGGGCGGACCTGGCCGCGGCTCGCGACGCCCAGCACGATCTGCGGCGGCGCATGTTCGCGCTGGCCGCTGCGCGCAACGTCGTCCTGGGCTCCACCGGAACCCATCCCTGGTCGGACTACCGCGAGCAGAAGATCATCCAGACCGAGCACTACCGGCGCGTCGAGGCGGGGCTGAAGTACGTGGCCTGGCGCAACAACACCTTCTCGTTGCACGTTCACGTAGGCGTACGCGGGGCCGATCGGGCAGTGCTGGTCTGCGATCGCCTGCGCCCGGTGCTGCCCATGCTGCTGGCCATCGCGGCCGACTCTCCGTTCCTCGACGGCCGTGACTCGGGTCTGCACAGCGTGCGCACGCAGATCTTCACCAAGAGCTTTCCACGCTGCGGCGTGCCCGACGCGTTCGGGACGTGGGCCGCGTTTGCCGACTACATCGACCTGCTCGTCCGCACCCGCTCGATCGTCGAGTATACGCAGGTCTGGTGGTCGATCCGGCCCCATCTGAGCTTCGGCACGGTGGAGGTCAGGATCTGCGATGCCCAGTTCACCGCCGCTGAGTCAGACGGGCTGGCCGCGCTGATCGTCGCCTGCGTGGCCCAGGCCACCCGTGACGTCGACGAGCGGGTCCCGTCGCCCGACCTCCCCAACCGGCTGATAGAGGAGAACGTGTGGCGGGCACTGCGCTACGGGCTCGACGGTGAGCTGTTGGATCTCGAGCGCCTGGAGCCCTATCCGGCTGCCGCTGCGCTGGACCGCCTGCTGGACTGGACGGCTCCGGTTCGGTCTGAGCTCGGGATCGACGTCTCCCTACCGCCGCTCAACGGCGCCCAGCGCCAACGGCGGATGCTCGAGTCCGGCCTGAGCCTGACTGACGTCTTCGCCGCCGTACTGGCCGACACCCGGGAGACCTATTCTGGGGTGCTGGAGACTCCACGACTGAGAGGGTGAGCAAAGCCAATGAGCACCGGATCTGATCCCACAGGCCAGCCCCCGGCTTCCGAGGAGGAGCTGCGCGCCGCCTATGAGGCCGAAGTCAAGAAGATCCGCGTCGAGCAGGTGCTGCTCGAGCAGGTGGTCACCCTGATCAACCTGGGCATGCGCCGGACCGGCTTGGCGCCCGGCACCGAGGATGAGCGCGATCTGGGTCAGGTCCAGCTCGCCATCGAGTCCATCCGGGCTCAGATGCCGATGATCGAGCAGAGCGCAGGCCCCCAGGCCGGCCAGATCCGCGACGCCCTGTCTCAGCTGCAGCTGGCCTTCGTGCGCCTGGGCGCCCCCGCGGGAGCCGGGGAGGCGGGCGCTCCGGCGCCGCCGGGCCCCGGGGGCCAGCCGGGACCCGGAGAGCATTCGGGTCCGGGCGGGGGACCCGGAGGTCCTCCGAGGCCACCGCAACCGGGTCAATCGCCGCCGGGGTCTGAGCCGGCCTCGCCGGAGCAGAACCCGGATGAGCCCGGGCCGGCCCAGCGCAGCGGGCGCCTGTGGATACCCGGGCAGTAGCCCGCCCGCACGACCGGCCCGGCAGGACGTTCTCAGCGCCGGCACGCTAGACTCGCGCCCGGCTTATGCCGGGGCCCTCGCAGCTTCTTCGGGGGGCCCCTTTGGTGTTTTTTGACCAGCGCACTCACCGCGCCTCGAACTAAGAGCTTTCTCGGAGGGCCCCTTTGTCTAGCTTTCTGACGCAACACGGCGTCCTGGTTGCGCTGGTTTGTGCCGCCGCCGCCATTGTCTACGGTGCCGTCACATCCCGCGCCCTGCTGGCGCTGTCTCCCGGCAACGAGCGCATGCGCTCAATCTCGGCCGCGGTACAGGAGGGCGCCTCGGCGTACCTCAACCGCCAGTACGCCACCATCGGCGGGGTCGGCGTGATCCTGTTCATCGTTCTGATCCCGATCCAGAACATCCGCGTGGCGATCGGGTTCGCGATCGGCGGCGTTCTGTCGGCGGCGGCCGGCTACATCGGGATGAACGTCTCGGTGCGCGCCAACGCCCGCGTGGCCGAGGCGGCGCGGGGAGGCGTGGGTCGGGCATTGGACGTCGCCTTCCGCGGCGGCGCCGTCACGGGCATGCTCGTCGTCGGCCTGGCCTTGATCGGTGTCGCGGGCTACTACGGGATCCTGACCTGGCTCGTTGATGAGAAGACCAGCAGCGCGGTGGACTCGCTGATCGGCCTGAGCTTCGGCGGGTCCCTGATCTCCGTCTTCGCCCGCCTGGGCGGCGGCATCTTCACCAAGGGCGCCGACGTTGGCGCTGACCTGGTGGGCAAGATCGAAGCCGGCATCCCCGAGGACGACCCCCGCAACCCGGCTGTGATCGCCGACAACGTGGGCGACAACGTCGGCGACTGCGCCGGCATGGCCGCCGACCTGTTTGAGACCTACGCCGTCACGGCGGTCGCCGTGATGCTGCTCGGCGTGCTCACCTTCAGCCAGTCGTCCGCCGTCGCCTTGTACCCGCTGGTGCTGGGCGGCGTCTCGATCATCGCCTCGATCATCGGGACGTTCGCCGTCAAGTCCCGGAGCGGCAACGTCGAGCGCGCGCTTTATCAAGGGCTCGCGGTGTCGGGCCTGATCGCCGCCATTGCGTTCCTCCCCGTGACCAAGTGGCTGATGGACGGGGTCACCTTCACGAGTGGTGGCCATGGTCCGACCTGGTTCAAGCTCTACCTCTGCGCCCTGATCGGCTTGGTCGTCACGGCGCTGCTGTTCGTGATCACCGACTACTACACCTCTACGCGCTTCTCGCCGGTGAAGTCAACCGCGCGGGCGTCGCAGACCGGTCATGCCACCAACATCATTCAGGGTCTGGCCCAGGGCTACCAGGCCACGGCGCTCCCGGCCATAGTCATTGCCTTGGGCATCTTTGGAGCCTGGAAGCTGGCCGGGGGTGGCGGCGAAGGCATCTACGGCATCGGCGTGGCCGTCATGTCCCAGCTCTCGCTGACCGGTCTGATCGTGGCCCTGGACGCCTTTGGTCCGATCACCGACAACGCTGGCGGCATCGCCGAGATGGCCGAGCTGCCCGAAGAGGTGCGAAACGTCACTGACAAGCTCGACGCGGTCGGCAACACGACCAAGGCAGTGACCAAGGGCTACGCGATCGGCTCGGCCGCAC
>JALYZQ010000104.1 GCA_030948805.1 Actinomycetota bacterium
CCCGGAGCCCGGCGATGGTCGATCCTGGGCTACCGGAACGCGGGGTCAAACGCCGCCAACGCATTGCAGGCGCGCCCGATACAGTGCTCACATGACGCAGCTGAACCTGATCCTGTTCGGTCCTCCCGGCGCGGGTAAGGGAACCCAAGCCGACCGTTTGCAGCGAGATTTTCAGCTCCCTTTCATCTCCACCGGGGACATGCTGCGCAGCAATGTCAAGGAGGAGACTGAGCTCGGGCGCCAGGCCAAGCAGTACATGGATGCCGGGGATCTGGTTCCCGATCAGGTGATGGTGGCCATGGCCGCCGAGCGCCTGCAGGAGCAGGATGCCCAGGACGGCTTCATCCTCGACGGCTTTCCCCGCACGCTTCAGCAGGCCGACGCGCTGGACCGCCAGCTGGCCGAGCTCGACCGCCGCGTGACCTCCGCGCTGCTGATCTATGTGCCCGACGAGGAGGTCATTCGCCGGCTCTCGGGCCGGCGGGTGTGCGTGAAATCGGGTCACAACTACCACGTCGAGTTCGATCCACCCAAGCACGAGGGTGTCTGCGACCAGGATGGATCCCGTCTGGTCCAGCGCGATGACGACAAGCCCGAGGTGATCGAGAACCGCCTCCGCGTCTACCACGAGCAGACCGAGCCGCTGGTCGACCACTACGACGAGCAGGGGCTGATGCGCCGCATCGACGGAACGCGGCCGCCGGCTGAGGTCCACGATCACATCCGGGCCGTGATCGCCACGCTGCGGCTGGAGGAGAACGTCTAGTGCCAGAGGGCGGAGGCGACGGCTAGATGATCATCAAGAAGAGCTCGGACCAGATCGAGCGCATGGCCGCCGCAGGGGCAATCCTGGTGCGTACGATGAACCTGCTGGCCGGCAAGGTCCGGCCCGGGGTGACCACCAAGGAGCTGGACGCGGCGGCCGAGAAGTTCATCCGCTCGCAGGACGCCGAGCCGGCCTTCAAGGGCTACCGCGGCTTTCCCGGCTCCATCTGCGCATCGCCGAACTCAATGATCGTGCACGGGATTCCAGGCCCGTACAAGCTGGGCCGCGGTGACATTCTCTCGATCGATATCGGGGTCGTGCTGGACGGCTGGGTAGCCGACGCGGCCCGGACGTTTCCGGTCGGACCGGTCACGCCCATCGCCCACAAGCTGCTCAAGACCACAGAGGAGTCACTGCTGGCCGCGGTCGGGCAGTGCCGGGCTGGAAATCGCCTCGGCGATGTCTCCCACGCCGTTCAGCAGCACGTGGAGGCCGACGGCCTATCGGTCGTCCGCTCGCTGGTGGGGCACGGCATCGGCCGTGACATGCACGAGGACCCTCAGATCCCCAACTACGGCCCCCCCGACACCGGTGTCGTCCTCGAAGAGGGGATGGTGCTGGCCATCGAGCCCATGGTCACCGCCGGCCGGCACGCCGTGCGCATCGGCGAAGACCACTGGTCGATCTTCTCCCAGGACGGCAGCCTGGCCGCCCATTTCGAGTTCACGATTGCCATCACCGGCCAGGGACCGAGGATTCTGACCCCGTGGCACGAGGCTGCCGGGGGGCGGGCGGCCGCCTGAAAGCCACCCGCGCCAGGGGCCTTTTGGGCCACCGCGGGCTTCGGAGGACCGGTGCTAACATCCCCCGGTGCGCCTGTAGCGCGGTCGTTTTGTGCTGCATGTGCTCCTCGGCGTGGTAGCGGCGACCGTACCGGTCTCCAGAGCCACACCGAAGGACCCAAGGAATGATTCTAGAGATGAGAGCGAAGCGAGCGTGAAAGTACGACCGTCGGTCAAGCCGATGTGCGAGAAGTGCAAGATCATCCGCCGTAACGGGCGGGTGCTCGTGATCTGCTCCAATCCGCGACACAAGCAACGGCAAGGTTGAGCGAAGCGTGACGTCGAGCACGGTCATCAAGGCGCGGAGCCCCAGGCTCTGCGGAGGTATCTAAATTGGCGCGAATTTCAGGGGTCAACATCCCCCTCAACAAGCGGGTCGAGGTCGGCCTGACCTATATCTACGGGATTGGACGCTCGTCCTCCAACCAGCTGTTGGCCAAGATCGGTATTGAGCCTGATCGCAAGGTGCGCGATCTCACCGAGGACGAAGTCGTCCAGCTGCGCGATCTGATCGACGGCACGCTGACCGTCGAGGGCGACCTGCGCCGTGAGCGCTCCCAGAGCATCAAGCGCCTGCAAGAGATCGGCTGCTACCGGGGCCTGCGTCATCGCCGTGGCCTACCGGTGCGCGGCCAGAACACCAAGACCAACGCCCGCACCCGCAAGGGTCCCAAGCGGATGCAGGTGGCAGGCCGCAAGAAGGCAGTCAAGAAGTGAGCCCTGCTCCTCGGAGGCCCCAGCGCGGCCGTCGCCGCGTGCGCAAGAACATCCCGATCGGACAGGCGCACATCAAGACTTCGTTCAACAACACGATCGTGTCGCTGACCGATCGTGAGGGCAACGTGATCGCCTGGGAGTCGGCGGGCGGTGCGGGCTTCAAGGGCTCGCGCAAGTCGACTCCGTTCGCGGCCCAGGTCACGGCCGATGCCGCGGCGCGCAAAGGCATTGAACACGGGCTGCAGAAGGTCGAGGTGTTCGTCAAGGGCCCGGGCTCCGGTCGCGAGACGGCCATCCGTTCCCTGCAGGCCGCCGGGCTCGAGGTGAGTGGGGTCAAGGACGTCACTCCGCAGGCCCACAACGGCTGCCGACCTCGAAAGCGCAGGCGCGTCTGATGGCTCGCGATACCGGTTCCCAGTGCAAGCAGTGCCGGCGTGAGGGCCAGAAGCTGTTCCTCAAGGGCGAGCGCTGCCTGACTGACAAGTGTGCCGTCGAGCGCCGCTCCTACCCACCGGGTGAGCACGGCCGCGGGCGCCAGAAGCAGAGCGAGTACCGCGTCCAGCTGCGCGAGAAGCAGAAGGCCCGGCGCTACTACGGCGTGCTCGAAAAGCAGTTCCGGATCTATTACGAGAAGGCCT
The DNA here is from genome assembly GCA_030948805.1 of Actinomycetota bacterium. Lineage (GTDB taxonomy): Bacteria > Actinomycetota > Thermoleophilia > Solirubrobacterales > Solirubrobacteraceae > Palsa-465. The sequence continues at coordinate 2,964 of JALYZQ010000104.1, forward strand.
CACGCCAGCAGGGCGTAACGGGCGAGAACCTGCTGCGGATGCTCGAGTGTCGCTTCGACAACGTTCTCGTTCGCCTGGGCTTCGGCGCCTCTCGGCGTCAGGCCCGGCAGCTGATCCTGCACGGGCACTGGACGGTCAACGGTCGTCGCGTGAACATTCCCAGCTATCAGCTGCGTGACGGCGACGTGATCGCGATTCACCAGCGCTCAACGGCGACCCAGGTGATTCGCGACGCCACTGAGCTGACCGGGCAGGTCCCGGCCTGGCTGCAGGCCGATCACGACTCATTGACGGCGAAGGTGCTGCGCAAGCCCGAGCGTCGCGAGATCGCGGCTCCGGTGCAGGAGCAGCTGATCGTCGAGCTGTACTCGAAGTAGCCAGTGACGGTCGCGTCCGGCGCAGCGCCGCGCGGCCCTGAAACCCGCCGCCACCCCGGCGGCCAGGAACCCACGATGTTAGGACCATAGATGCTTGACTTCCAAGTCCCCCGAATCTCCAGCGAATCCGCCGACGACACCCGCGGATCGTTCACCATCGAGCCGCTGGACCGGGGCTTCGGCTACACCTTCGGGAACTCGCTGCGGCGCGTGCTGCTCTCCTCGCTGGCCGGGGCGGCGGTGACCAGCGTCCGCATTGAGGGCGTCGCCCACGAGTTCTCGACCATCCGCGGCGTCAAGGAGGACGTGACCGACATCGTCCTCAACCTCAAGGGCGTTGTCTGCCGCATGCACAGTGACGCGACCGAGATCGAGGCGCCGCTGGTGGTGACCGGACCGGGCGACATCACGGCCAAGGACATCGACCTGCCCTCGGGCGTGGAGATCCTCAACCCCGATGCCCACATCGCCACCCTGGAGAAGAAGACCAAGCTCGAGGTCTACCTGACCATCGGGCGCGGGCGCGGCTACCGCCCGGCGGAGGAGAACAAGTCGCCCGATCAGCCGATCGGGGTGATTCCCATCGACTCGATCTTCTCGCCCGTGCGCCGGGTCGCCTACAACGTCGAGCAGGCGCGCGTCGGCCAGAAGACCGACTTCGACAAGCTCACGCTGGACATCGAGACCGATGGCTCCATCGACCCGCACGCCGCCCTGCGCGAGGCGGCTGAGATCCTCATCTCCCAGCTGGCCATCTTCACCGATGCCGATCGTGTCGTCGAGCTGCGTGACGTGGGCGGTCCAGGCGCCCTGGATCCGGCTCTGGCCGGCGCCGGCCAGGTGGGCGGCAACTCGCGGCCGCCCAACGCCATGGACGACATCCTGATCGAGGAGCTCGAGCTCGGGGTACGTTCCTACAACTGCCTCAAGCGGGCCGGGATTCAGACCGTCGGGGACCTGGTGTCCAAGACTGAGGGAGAGCTCAACGCGATTCCCAACTTCGGCAAGAAGTCGATCGACGAGGTCATTGAGACCCTCCATGCTCGCGGGCTCGGACTCCGCGACGAGTAATGCGCCACCAGCGTCAGCGATACCAGCTCAGCCGTAGCGCCTCGCACCGCAAGGCGCTGCTGGCCAACCTGGCCAAGGAGGTCATCGATCACGAGCGGATCCAGACCACGGAGGCCAAAGCCAAGGCCGTCAAGCCGGAGCTGGAGAAGCTGATCACGCTGGCCAAGCGAGGTGACCTGCACGCCCGGCGTCAGGCCCTGTCGGCTCTGGGTCAGGACAAGTTCGTGGTCTACAAGCTGTTCGAGGAGATCGCTCCCCGCTACACCGAGCGTGCCGGGGGTTATACGCGGATCCTCAAGCTGGGCCCGCGGCGGTCGGACTCGACCGAGATGGTCCTGCTCGAACTCGTCTAGCCCGGCGGCCGGATGCCGGGCGACGCCAGCCCAGGGCCGGATGCGGCTGCGCGGGGTCCCAGCGCGCGGCTGCTTATCGAGTACGACGGAACCGCGTTTGCCGGCTGGGCGTCTCAGCTCGGCCAGCGCACGGTGCAGGCCGAGCTGGAGCGCGCCCTGGCCGTCGTGTTGCGGCGCCCGGCGGTCGGGCTGAAGGTGGCCGGACGTACCGACGCCGGCGTGCACGCCTGGGGACAGGTGGCCAGCTACCAGGGCCAGCCGGCGGGCGTCTCGGCGCTCAACGCCCTGCTCCCCGACGACGTGGCCGTGATCGAGTGCCGTCCCGCCGATCCGGGGTTCGACGCTCGGCGCGATGCCACCAGCCGGGCCTACTGCTACCGGATACTCACCCGGCAGGCCCGTAGCGTCCACCAGCGCGGTCGGGCTCTGCACTGGCCCCAGGCCTTGGACAGAGCGGCTCTGGACGCCGGCGCGCAGGCTCTGGTCGGCACCCGGGACTTCACGGCCTTCACGCCGACCGAGACCGACCATGTCCGCTTCTCGCGCGATGTCTTTACCGCGCGCTGGACCCAGCCGGAGGCCGGTCAGCTCGAGTTCTGGATCGAGGCCGACTCCTTCATGCGGCACATGAATCGAGTGCTGGTGGGGACGATGCTCGAGGTCGGGACGGGGCACCGATCGATCGAGAGCTTCAGGGACCTGTTGGAGGGTGCCCCGCGCTCCCAAGCCGGTCTGACCGCGCCGGCCCATGGTCTGTTCCTGGCCGGGGTGGGCTACGGACAGCGCCGGGTTCTGGCCGCGAAATAGCATGCATGTCAGTGCGAGTTCTGCTCACCAACGACGACGGCATCCAGGCCGAGGGCCTACAGGCCCTGCGCCGGGCTCTGATAGAGGTGGCCTCGGTGGACCTGGCCGTGATCGCGCCCGACGGAAACCGTTCGGCGATGGCCCGATCCATCACCACCCGGCGCCCGCTGTGGGTCCAGGAGGTCGATTTCGACGACGGCACCATCGGCTACGCCACCGACGGGACGCCGGTCGACTGCGTGCGGTTGGCCAATCTGGGGCTGATCGAGGGCTTTGAGGCCGAGCTGGTCGTCTCGGGCATCAATCACGGCTCCAACCTGGGCGATGACATCACCTACTCGGGCACTGTGGCCGCCGCGTTGGAGGCGATCGTGCTCGGATTGCCCGGAATCGCGGTCTCCCAGCAGTCCGGCTCACTGGAGCTCGACTTCCGGGCCGGGTCGGGCTTTGACTTCAGCGCTGCGGCCCAGTTCACGGCACGTCTGGTGGCCGAGCTGGCCACCGTTCCGCTGCCCGACGGCACGCTGCTGAACATCAACGTTCCCGGCTCGGCCCCAGAGGGGGTGGCGGTGGCTCGTCTGGGCAAGCGGATCTACCGCGATGAGCTGGCCCTGGTCGACGAGGGCTCTGAAGGGCGGCGCCTGTATCGCATCTATGGCGACGCCAGCTACGAGCGCGATGAGCGTGGCACTGACCTGGCTGCGGTGGCAGCCGGTCAAATCGCCGTCACCCCGATCCACTTCGACCTCACCGATCGCGACGGCCTGGATGCGCTGGCACGCCATGACCTGGCCCGTCTGATCGCTCCGGCGGCCGAGGAGGTGGTCGAAACAGACTCAGGACCGAAGCCCGATGGGGACCGCGGACCGGCGGTCGACGGGATGGTCGACCCTTGACGGCCCCGCCGCCGGACTCATCCGCGCCCGATCCGGCGCGGCGGGCGGCTGAGCTGCGCCGCCAGCTGGAGCACCACGGCTATCGCTACTACGTGCTCGACGATCCTGAGATCGGCGATGACGCCTACGACGCGCTGCTCGATGAGCTGCGGGCAATCGAGGCCCAGCATCCCGAGTTGCTGACCGCGGACTCGCCCACCCAGCGCGTGGGCTCAGAGCCGGTCAGCGATCTGGTCAAGGTTCGCCACCCCGAGCCGATGCTCTCCCTGGCCAACGCTCGCTCGGCCGAGGAGCTGCGGGCCTGGATCCAGCGGATGCGCAATCACCTGGCCCGTGAGGGGATCGACGCCGCTGAGTTCGAGTTCGTGGCCGAGCCCAAGATCGATGGGCTGGCCATCTCCTTGCTCTACCGCGACGGGGTATTCGAGCGTGGCGCGACCCGGGGCAACGGCGAAGTGGGGGAGGACGTGACCCACAACCTGCGCACGATCGGCTCGATTCCGCTGCGCCTGGACGTCGAAGATCCCCCCGCCCTGCTCGAGGTTCGCGGGGAGGTCTACATGTCGCTGCCTGACTTCGCCGCCCTCAATGAGCGCCGCGCCGAGGCCGGGCTGTCGACCTTCATGAACCCGCGCAACTCGGCTGCCGGGACGATCCGCCAGCTGGACCCCAAGCTGGCCGCCGACCGCCCCCTGTCGCTGTGGTGCTACCAGATCGGCGTCGCCGAGGGCCTGCGGCTGAGCTCGCACTGGGAGGCGCTGCAGTGGCTGCGCGAGCACCGTTTCCCCGTCCATCCTGACGTCAAGAAGCTCAAGACCGAGGATGAGGTCGTGGCCCAGTGCCGGTCCTGGGAGCAGCGCCGGGGCTCGCTGGAGTTTGAGATCGACGGCGTCGTGGTCAAGGTCAACCAGTTTGAGCAGCAGCGTCGCCTGGGCGTGGTGGGCCGTGATCCTCGCTGGGCCATCGCCTGGAAGTTCGCTCCCACCACGGCGGTCACGAAGCTCAACTCGATCGGCTGGAACCCGGGCAAGTTCGGAGACCTGCACCCCTACGCGATGCTCGAGCCGGTTCACGTGGCCGGCATGACGATCAAGCTGGCCACGCTGCACAATGAGGAGGACCTGGCGCGCAAGGACATCCGGGAGGGAGAGGAGGTGATCGTCCTGCGCGCCGGTGACGTGATCCCGCAGGTCCTGTCCCCGGCCCCGCACGTCGCCGAGCACGAGAATCGCCCCCCGCCGCCCCGTCCGCCGGAGCGCTGCCCGGTATGCGACACGCCGACCGTCAAGCCCGAGGAGTCGGTGTTCACCCGCTGTCCGAACCGCGACTGTGCCGGTCGCCGGTGGCAGCTGCTCAAGCACTTCGTTGGGGCGATGGACATCGACGGCCTGGGGGAGAAGCAGGTGAGCCTGTTCATGGAGCTCGGCTGGGTCCGGACGGCAGCTGACTTCTACCGGCTGGACCGGGAGAAGATTGCCGCGCAACCGGGGTTCGGCCCGGTGTCAGCGGGAAAGCTCACCAAGGCCATCGAGCAGTCACAGCGCCAGCCCTTTGGTCGTGTCCTGTACGCCCTGGGCATCGAGGAGGTCGGTGCTGTCACCGGTCGCAACCTGGCGGCGCAATTTCGCAGTGTGGAGGCTTTGTTGGACGCCGATCCGCAGGCCATAGAGCAGACGCCTGGGGTGGGTCCGAAGATGGCCCAGACCATCTGTGAGCAATTGCACGATGAGATCATGCTGGCGCTTATAGCCGACCTGCGGGGGCTGGGGTTGCGCCTGGAGCAGGAGGGGCTGCCGCCCGGCCAGGGCCCCCTGGCGGGTAAGACGATCGTGCTCACCGGAACCCTGCCCGAGCTGACGCGAGAGCAGGCCACGGAGATGATCCTGGCCGCTGGCGGCCGCGTGACAGGGTCGGTGTCACGGCGAACCGATTACCTGGTGGCTGGAGAGAGTCCGGGCACCAAGCTCGCCCAAGCCGAGCGGCTGGGGGTGGCGGTGCTGGATGAGGCCGGGCTAAAGGCGTTGCTCGACGGGTCGGCTTAGCCGTTGTAGCGCGCCACGGCCACCACCATCCGGTTCTGGATCGGATGGGCGTAATACGGATTGATGCGGTTCATCAGAAAGGCAAAAGCCAGGGTGTGCCCGTCACGGGCCCGGCAGTAGCCGACCAGGTTGGAGGCGTCGCTCAGCGTTCCGGTCTTGCCCCGGCAGCGGCCCTGGGCATAGCTGCCGCGCATCTCGTGCCTGAGCGTGCCTGTCCGGCCGGCCACGGCTAGGGAGGCGGTGAAGGGTCGGTTGGCGCTCTGGCTATGCAGCAGGGAGACGACGTCAAAGGGGGAGGTCCGGTCATAGCGCGACAGCCCTGAGCCGTCGTCGAAGCGCGGATGAAGTCCGAACCGCCGGCTGATCGTCGCGGCCACCACACCAACACCGGCCGCTGTGGTTCCGCCAGCGCCGAACCGCGCCCCGAGGTCCTTGGCCAGGGTCTCGGCGAAGAAGTTGTCTGAGGGAGCGTTGGTCAGGGCGACCAGCTTGGCCATCTGCGGGGAGCGCACGGCGGCCAGGGGTAGCGCGGCTGATGGGGTGATTCCGGCGCGGATCGGGGTTGTGCCTGGCACATGCACCCCGGCGGCCTTGAGCGCGGCCACGAACTGGTCAGCCGCCTCCAGGGCGGGGTGTCGGAAGTAGACAGCGCCAAACGGATCCGCCCAGCCCCGGTTGAAGGCCAGGGCGCTCAGCTCTCCCTCCACGTCAATCGACGGTCCGTAGCCTGTCGCCGGGGTCCCGCGTCGGGAGTCGAGCATGGACTCGTCCCCGACCACACGCCCGCGAAAGCCCCGGAGTCCGACCGACTTGACCAGCCGGCCCACGAGCCGCTGAACCGTGGCGCCGGCGCCGTAGCTGGTCCGCACGAAGCCGGCCGATCCAAACGTTGGGTCGCCGCCACCGCGTAGGTAAAGCGTGCCCACGAAGGTGCTGCCCTTCAACTTGCCCACGGCCAGGACCCGGGTGCTCAATGTGGCCGCCGAGCCGAACTTGAGCAGCACGGTCGAGGTGGTGTAGAGCTTCTGGACCGAAGCCGGGGGGCGTCCGACGTGGGCATTGGCCGCATACAGCTGACGGCCGGTGGTCAGATCAAGCACGTAGGCGCCGCTGCTGGTGCCGGCGGCGCGCATCCCGTTGCTCAGCCTGAGGTCCAGTGCCCGGCGCGCTCCCCCGGCTCCTGGACTGGGACGAGCGGTCGCGCTGGCGGGGCCCAGCGCAAGCACGACCAGAACGGTCACGGCGGCGCCGAACATGGCAGACGGGCCTCGCATTGGCTGTAGTAACCGCTCGCAGGGGCAAAAGCTGCGGTCTATCGACCCCGGGACCACTTAGACTCTGCTGCTGATGGGCAAAGTCGTCAAGCTCGACGCGTCCGCGACGGCGCGCAAGGCCGCTGGGTCAACGGCGGCCGCCGCCCGCCGGCGCAAGGGCTCCAAGACGGCACTGGTGCTCGGTGGAGGCGGGTTCACCGGCGGCGTCTATGAGATCGGTGCCCTGCGAGCGCTGGACCTGCTCTCGGTCAACCGGACCGTGAACGAATTCGACGTGTACGTGGGCACCAGCGCGGGCGCCTTCGTGGCCGCTGCGGTGGCCAATGGGGTCACGCCGGAGGAGATGATGCGGGTCATCGTCCGGCAGGTGCCGACCCCGTTCCCGGATGCCAACGTGGGCGCCCTGCTCAAGCCCAACTACCGCGAATTTCTGACCAGCGGGGCGGCCTTTCCGCTGCGCTTGGTCCAGCTGCTGCGGCGCCTGGCCCGGGACGTTGGGCAGGTGTCCGCGGTCGACATCGCGCTCGGACTGGCCGAGATCCTTCCCTCGGGTCTGTACTCGGGTGAGGGGATCGAGAGCTACGTGGCCAAGATCCTGTCCGATCCCGACCGATCTGATGACTTTCGTCTGCTGGACCGGGAGCTGTATCTGACCGCCACCGACCTTGACACCTGCGAGCGGATCGTCCTTGGCTCGCCGGACTGGGAGGACGTGCCGATCTCCCGGGCGGTCAGCGCATCCAGCGCGCTGCCAATGATCTACAAGCCCGTCAAGGTCGGAGATCGAGAGCTGGTGGACGGGGGCATCGTCTCCACCACGAACCTCGACGTGGCCGTCGAGGCGGGGGCCAAGTTCATCATCGTCGTAAACCCCCTGGTGCCCTACCTGAACACGTTCGACAAGCGGATCCCGACGCTGACCGGCTCGCGCGTGCGGCGGGTATCGGACATGGGCTTTCCCCAGATCGGCTACCAGGTGTTCAAGATGCTGGCCCACCAGCGTCTGCACGAGCTGGCCAAACGCTGGGAGCAGCGCTATCCCGGAGTCGACATCGTCCTCATTGAGCCCGACCCCAGCGACGAGCTGATGTTCCAGACCAGCGTGATGAACTTCACCTCGCGCGTGGACATCGCCCGCCACGGCTTCCAGTCGGTGACGCTCAAGCTCGCCCACGACTACCCGCGGTTCAAGCGCATCTGCGCCCGGCACGGAATCGATATCTCGGCCACGCGGGTACGCAAGGTGGTCAAGCACTTCGACGCCGAGCGTGAGTCCACCCGCGCGTGGCGCAAGATCCTCGAGCAGACGCCATCGACAGTGCTGCGCCAGTCCGCCCAGCAGTAGGCGCGGCTTGGGCTCGGGGTGCGGCTCGCCGCCGGGCTACTAAGCCCCGGCGGCTTGGGGCTGGACGGCGGCCGAAGCCGGCGCTTCGCGCAGGCTGGAGAGAAACAGCGTCTTGTCGATGCGACCGTTGAAGATCGGGACGCCCAGTTCGACGCACTTGACGATCACGTCGCGCCGTTCCAAGCCGGCCTCGCGGGCTAGCTCCGTGGGCGTCAGGTGATTGGCCATTGGTCCTCTTCTCCTTTGCCGTTCACAAGGTGAGCCCAAGTATGCCGCGTCAGCCGGACAGCGGCAACGCAAGCGGACGGAAATTCGAGATCAATTCATCCACCAACCGTGCTTCCTCCTAGCTTCGAATGGGTAGAAACCCCGCTGGACAAATCTCGAATAAACGTTAAGGTTCAGTCAAGCACCGGTAGGGAAAGCGGCTTCCTCGATGCAAATGAGGCTCAGATGGCTTTGATGGTTGGTTCAGCGTCCATGGCTGCGGTCAGCAGCGAGCAGGAGCTAATCACCACGGCGCGGGCCGGGGACGACCGGGCGTTTGAGGAGCTCTACGCCCGCTACTGCGATCGCATCTTTGCCTTCATCCTCGGTCGGGTGCGTGATTACGGGCGGGCCGAGGACGTGGCCCAGGAGGTCTTCATCTCGGCCTTGCGACGTTTGCGGGCCAGCGCTCAGAGCGTCGACTTCAAGCCGTGGATCTATGAGATCGCCAAGAACGCCTGCATCGACGAGCACCGCCGGAGTCAGCGACATCCCGAGGTGCCGCTGGAGGTAGACGCCGATCTGGGAACCGGTTCGCGCGCGATGCTTTCGATCGTGCCCACGCCGCCTGCGGCGGCGGAGAGCAAGCAGCAGCTCGACGATCTGCGGGGGGCGTTCGGCGGACTCTCCGAGCTGCATCACCGGCTGCTGGTGATGCGTGAGTTCGAAGGGCTGTCCTACGACGAGATCGGGACTCGCACGGACATGTCGCGCCAGATGGTGGAGAGTGCCCTGTTCCGGGCCCGGCGCAAGCTGGGCGAGGAGTACGAGGAGCTGGCCAGCGGACGGCGCTGCCTTCAGGTGCAGTCGGCCATTGCGTCCGGGCGGCTCCAGGCGGCTCGTTCGCTCGGCGTGCGCGAGCGACGGCAACTGGCTCGTCACCTGGCGCATTGCCAGCCCTGCCGGGTCGAGGCTCACCTGGCCGGCGCTGACGAAGCGCTCACGCAGCGGCGTGGGCTCGGGGCCCGGATCGCCGCCCTGTTCCCGTTTCCCGTCTGGCGCCTGTGGCCATGGACCCGGACCAGCCGCCATGCGGCCATTCGCGGCAGCTCTCATCCCGCCAGTGCTCAAACGCTGCAGGCTCTGGCCGCTGCGTCTGAACCGGGCGCGACGGCGGCCCTGGGCGGGGCGGCCGTGGCAGCCGCCCTGGCTATCGCCGGCGCCGGCGGCGCCCTGGCTGGCGCGCCGGCCCACCAAGGCTCCAAGCCGATCCGAGCCGCTGCTTCCGCCTACCCGACCGTGGCGCCAGCGCCTCTGCCTATCAGCCCGTTCTCCGAGCCCGCGGCCAGCCCGCTGACACTCCTGTTCCCGGCGGCCACGGGCGCGGTGACGACGCACAGGCTTTCCTCGGCGCCCCCTATACC
>JALYZQ010000181.1 GCA_030948805.1 Actinomycetota bacterium
GTGATGGTCAGTGAGATCGCTCGCTGGTCGGGCGTGAGCAGGCCGGTGATACCGACGACGCCGGTGAACGCGCCCAGGGTCAGCTGCTGCCCGGGCAGGATGTCGGCCGCGGCGACCTTGCCCGCCAGCAGCGAGGCGTCACTGACCGCCCCGGGAGCCAGCTGGGTGGCCACGATCGGCGTGGACCTGTAGAGGGCGCGGGCGGCCACGGTGCTACCGGAGGTTCCCTTGGGAATCCGGGCGGTGGCGACCAGGACCGTGGCCTGCTTGGTCTGGGTGGTCAGGTTGCTGCGGTAGCGCCCGAGCGCGAAGACGAGGATGCCCGCCGCCAAGATGGCGCACAGTAACGCGAGCATCAGGGCGCCCTGTCGCGTGGCCAGCAGGCCGCCGAGGCTTGGCCTGGCCATTCTCCTCTGGGTCATCTTCACGGGGTGACTCCTTGACTGTTCACGTGGTTGGGCATTGCGACGGGGGCGTGCTCTGCCCGGAGTAGTTGCCGGCTGTGTACGGGTAGCCACCGCTGGCCAGCTGCTCGATGCGCATGGTGGCCGACTGGGCCATCGTCGCGGTCGGGGTGCCCATCGGCGAGGGGAAGTTGACCACCGCGGTGATGCACACGCGTATCGGCTGGCCGATCTGATAAGTGGCACCGGTGGGCTGATAGATCCAGATCCGTGCGCTCTGAGTGACGTCGTTGCTGCCGTTGCGAAGCTCGGGCTGTGCCTGGGCGACGATGTACTGCTGCAGCGTCTGCCCCGAGCCCGTCCCTGGGTTGGTGTTCAGTGCCGCCCAGCGCACTCCCTGCTCGACCAGCTGGGTCTCCTGGCTGGAGTAGTTCTCGTAGCGGCCGAAGTAGAGGATGCCCAGGATGATCAGCAGCAGCACGGGCAGCACGATCGCGAACTCGACCATGGCCGTGCCGCGGTCCTGACGGAGCTGGTCGCTCAGTCTGAGCACAATGTTCCTTGCCGTAGTGGTGCATATCTGCATTGCCATTCCTGGATTTCAGTGGGCGCAGGGGCGCCGCTTGATCTGGTATCGATTAGATCCGGGAGCGTCCGCACCGAGAGAACCTCTAGTTGGACCTAGACGTTCGTCTAGTGGTAACGAGGCCGTCGGTTCGCTATGACACCGTGAGACCGGCCAAAGACACTGGGCGACGGCCCGAGAAACGTTGGTGACTCACGCGCCGCAGTGGTACTGTGCGCGAGCCTTAACGAAGGAGAGCGCTCGTCCTATCTGCAGTCCAGTGCAGACAGTGGACGAGCGCTCCCGGGTTGTTGGCACTGCTTTCCCCCTAGAGCTTGCCGGAGGTGCTGCCGAAGAGGCTGGAGATGCTTCCGCCAAGGACGGACGCAGCCAGGACGACGATCAGAGCGATCACCGCGATCAGGATGCCGTACTCGGCCATCGTCTGACCCTCCTCACGCCGTAGGTACACCGTGAGCATGCCGACGACGTCGAAAAGACTGTTCAACATATCTGTTCACCTCCTCCCCTCGTGTCATGCCGGTTGCCCGGGTGTATGTACAGAGGGCGGGTTGTTTGGGCCACCGGCAAGACTGAAGACCGGTGCTGGTTGTTGTGGTTGCCCGCCATGGCAGCAACATCGGAAGATTTTGCGGCCGCGCACCAGAGACGAACGGCTAGTTCCCGCCTAGACCAAGGTGGGAGCAGCCGGCGGCGGCACTCAATGCAGTACGAACCGGCAGCGTGACCTAGACGTTGGTGGGGTCGGGTTCAGGCGCGCGCGCGGCGACATTCTCCCCATGCGCGAAACCGAGCCGCCGACCTGCCGCCGTGTCCTGCTGGTGGCTGAGGACCGGCGCTTTCGAGCGCTGGCTTGCACATTGCTGACTCGACGTGGCTATTCGGTCACCTCGAGCCTGCCTGGTGACGACCTGGTCGGAGCCGCGGTGCGCACCTCGGCTGATGTCGTCGTCATTGATGCCAGCGCTTCGCTGACCGCGGCCGCACGTGAGGCGGCGCGGCTGGGAGCGCTGGACCCCCCAGTGGCCATCGTCGCCGTCAGTGCCCACTGTCACACCGGGCTGGCCACGTTGCCAGTGATCCCCAAGTGGAGCCCGTTCACGGCTCTGTTCGCCGCTATCGAGGAGACTTCGGCCAAGGTCGCGCCCGACGAGGTGACAAGTGCCGCCCTCTGAGAGCCGCTTCACGCCCGCGCGCGAGCTTGACGCTCCCGGGCGTGACTTGCAGCTGACGCTCGAGCGCTTTGATTACACGCGCGTGGGTGAGCACCTGGCCGTGCTCCAGGTCCTGGCTCGTCCCGACGCCGGCGCCATCCCTCCGGCGTCGGCCACCGTTCTCGCCCACTGCGGTCATGAGATGAGCCTTCGCTTCCCCGCCCAGGCTTGCCATTACGAGCGGCGCCTACTGTCAGGGGGCGACACTGAGCTGCTCTGGCGCGTCCTGTTCACTGTCCCGCTGGCCCTCACCCAGCGTCCCGGCCCTCTGTTCGAGCTCAGCGTCGACGGCGTGGACCCGCTCACCCTCCCCGTGCCGGAAGTGCGGGATCCCGGTCTCGGAGCCCTTGAGCTGGCACCGGCCATCGCTGGGGAGAGCCTCCGGGTCCCCGGGGCGGGCCTCCGGCAAGCCGTCGCGG
>JALYZQ010000183.1 GCA_030948805.1 Actinomycetota bacterium
CACGCCCCCCGGACCGGCTGAGTCGTCGGTGCCCGCCGGCGAGCCCGAGGCTCCGGTTGGCCCCGCCATGACTTCGGCTGATGAGAAGCGGGAGCCCGAGGCCGCGTCTGAGGACGTCGACGTCGCGGCACTGAGTGCGAAGGCGGCGATGGCCGATCAGTACCTGGATATGGCCCAGCGCACGCGCGCGGAGTTCGACAACTACCGCAAGCGGGCGGCGCGCGAGGCCGCGGCGGCGCAGGAGCGCGGGGTCAACACGCTCGCGGTCGAGTTGCTGCCGGCGATCGACAACTTGGATCGAGCTCTGGCCCATGCGGTCGGCGCTGAGAACAAGAATGGTGACGCGTCACTGGTGCACGGCATCGAGCACGTGCGTTCAGACGTGCTGGCGGCGCTCAAGCGGTCGGGGATCGAGCCGTACTCGCCCGAGGGCGAGCGCTTTGACCCCCAGTACCACGAGGCCGTGGCCCAGCAGCCCCTGGAGGGTGCCGAGCCCGGAACGGTGGTCGAGGTCTACCAACGCGGTTACCGGCGCGGGGAGAGCATCCTGCGTCCGGCGCGCGTGGTCGTCGCCGGGTAACCGAGGAAAGCCATGGCCGATCGACCCGACTACTACAAGGTCCTCGGGGTGGGCAAGAACGCCTCCGAGGATGAGATCAAGAAGGCCTACCGCAAGCTGGCTCGGCAGTATCACCCCGACCGCAACTCCGGCGACAAGCAGGCCGAGGAGCGCTTCAAGGAGATCTCCCAGGCCCACGACGTCCTCTCTGACGCCGACAAGCGCAAGGCCTATGACCGTGGCACCGGTCCGTTCGGCGGCTTCGGCATGCCGGGCGGCTTTGATGCCGGGTCCTTCAGCGGCGGCTTCGGAGACATCATCTCCGACCTGTTCAGCCGCGGGGGCGCTGCCGGTGGCCGCTCCAGCGGTGGCGTGCGCAGCGGACCGCCGCGCGCGGCTCGCGGGCGCGATCTGGAGACCGAGGTCGCGCTGAGCTTTGACCAGGCGGTCAGCGGGGCGCAGGTCCCGCTCGCCGTCCCGACCTCCCAGCCCTGCCCGACCTGCCACGGCACCGGCGCCAAGCCGGGCACCGTGCCCAAGGTGTGTCCGGTGTGCAACGGACGCGGGCTGGAGTCCCAGAGCCAGGGCATCTTCTCGATGTCCCAGCCGTGCTCGAACTGCCACGGCTCGGGGACGGTGATCGAAGAGCCATGCCCGACCTGCAACGGCAGCGGAGCTCAGCGCTCGGTCCGCCGCATGCGCGTCAATATCCCCGCCGGCGTGCGCGACGGTAGCCGGATCCGGTTGGCCGGCAAAGGCGAGCCCGGGCTGCGCGGCGCCGAGCCCGGCGATCTGTACGTGATCACGCGCGTGTCGGACTCGCCGGTATTCAGGCGGGCGGGAGAGAACCTTGAGGTCGAGGTGCCGCTCAGCATCCCCGAGGCTCTGCAGGGCGCGGTGATCGAGGTTCCGACCCTGAACGGCACCAAGCGCTTGCGCGTCGCTCGGGGCACCAAGCACGGCACCGTGCAACGGCTGCGTGGTGAGGGTCCGCAGCGGCTGGGCGGCAAGGGGCGTGGCGACATCCACTACCGCTTCGTGATTGACGTGCCGGCCTCGCTTTCCCCCGAGCAGTCCGAGGCAGTCGAGAAGCTGTCGGCGGTGATGAACGGCAACCCCCGGTCACGCTTGTTCGCCGGCGCAGCCGCGTCGGGTACAGCGGGTGAGGCGAGCTGATGGCGGCCCGCCGAGTGCGCACCACACGCGTCGAGGTCTCATCGGAACGAGGCGTGTTCATGATCTCGGTCGCCGCTGAACTGGCCGAGATGCATCCTCAGACCCTGCGCATGTATGAGCAGCGCGGCTTGATCGAGCCCCAGCGCTCTCCCAAGGGCACCCGGCTCTACTCCCGGCGCGATGTGGACCGCTTACGCCGTATCCAGGAAATGACCGCCGAGCTGGGCATGAACCTGGCCGGGGTGGAGCGGGTGTTCGAGCTCGAGGGACAGCTGGCCGGGATGTCGCGCAAGGTGGCCACCCTGGAACGACGCGCCCGTGAGTTGGCGGCCGAGGTCCAGCGGCTGGAGGACCTACGGCGAGAGCTACGGGCCGAGATCGTCCCCTACGAGCGCGGCGGCGCACTGGTGCGTCATGCCGATCTGGCCGATTTTCGGCTCGGCGGCCTGCGCCGTCCCGACCGGGCCTGATCGTCGGTTACGAGATGACCGCCGCCCCGGCGTGTGCAACGATCCTGCACGGGGTTCCGGGGCCCGCCAAGTAGCCGACTGACAGGAGTTGCACCACGTGGGTACACGCAGCTGGCGTCATCGATGGGTTGCGCTGGCCGGCGTGGTCGGGGGCCTGGCCGTGGGTGCGCCCGCCGCTCTGGCCGCTGGTCCCGTCGAGCGCCTAGGCGCTGCGCCGGGCGGCCAAGGCCTTTCTCTGGTGCTGCCGCTACGCGCCAACCTGTCCGGTCTGCAGCGCTTTGCCACCGCCGTGAGCACCGTCGGCTCGCCGCAGTACCGCCAGTATGCGCCCATCGCGGTGCTGGCCCGGCGTTTCGGGGCATCTGCCGCCGACCGCGCCCGCGTGCGTAGGTTCCTGAGGCATGCCGGTGCCAACCACATCCGCATCGACGCCACCGGCCTGTTCGCCGACGCCCGGTTAAGCGTGTCGCGCGCCGAGCGGCTGTTCGGCGCGCCGCTGGCTCGGTTTGCCGGCGTTCGTGCGCAGCGCTACCTAGCCCCGACCA
>JALYZQ010000202.1 GCA_030948805.1 Actinomycetota bacterium
GATCGCGCGTACCTCATGTCGGCCTGTGGGAGCCCGGTGAGGGGAGACCCTCACGCCGGGTTCTGCGAGAGCCGGGGGGTGCGATTCCCCCCGGCCACTCACCTGAGGCTCGCCGGTCAGCGGCCGAGCGCCTCAGCCTAGCCTCGATCTCGCTGGGGCCTCGGACGACGTGCGCATGGGGGATACGCCTCCGGAGGGCGACCGCAACTGACCGGCCCTGCGCGTGTTATCGCTCGGTTCGCGCTTGCACGGCACCGAGCAGTATCCGGCGGTACGCATCGGGTCCGAGCCTGATGCACGCCCGGACATATCCGCTGATACCGAACGGGCGAGTCAGACGCTGGCCCATGCGACGTCCCGCAAGCCGATCCGGCTGCGGGTCCCGTTCGCCGATCCCCTGTGACACGTGGGCGCCGGCACCGATCGGACGGCCCGGAACTCGTCACGGTCTCGCCGTTCGGTCGCATCGCTCATGGACGTACCGACGGACGTACTCCCAAGACGGTGGGCCGGTCCGTTCGGTCACGACCTCGACGTGTTCCCGCTGCCAGGGCCAAATACGTTTGTCGCACTCAGAGCACCAGTGAAACTGCATGCCCTCAAAAGGTGCGCCGACGCCCATCGAAATGTCCCTGACCCTCGCTCGATCGAGCCGTCTCTTGTTTTCGCTGAATGTGCGGGACCTACCCAGGGCCCGCCAATCCGAAAAGAGGCTCACCCCCGACCAGCGAGACGAGCGACCGGGTGTCTCTGCCGCCAAGGACACCGAGTCTCCGCAGAGCGACGCTGCGCGTCCCTCGGGTCCACCTCTCTATCAACATCGGCCCAGAGCATGGGCCATCTGTCCACGCGCCAGGTCTACGAAAGGAATCTGCTTCGACGCGAAGCGCCGGGCGACGGTGGCGTTCCCACCACCCTCCCCGGGAACTGGCCCTCCCCGGTCGTCGTTCCTCCTGCGGGACCCCGCTCGTCGTTCCTCCTGCGGGACCCCGCTCGTCGTTCCTCCTGCGGGACCCCGCTCGTCGTTCCTCCTGCGGGACCCCGCTCGTCGTTGAGTAGTCGCCGCGGGCGAGCCCAGGGGATGGTGGCGAGGACCTGGACCGGCTTGTCACCCCAACCTGCTGCAATCGCGGCGTGGTGGCGTTGTCGGCCATCTGCGCAGCGTGTATCACGTCAGGACGATTGCGGCACAGCGGTAGGCGCGTGACCGGCTGTGCTCGTAGGGAAAGGACTCCCAAGCGTTGCCGTCGGCGCTGTAGTCCTCCCGGACGGTGCCCCACTGTCGGGCGGCGAGGTAGGGCCCCCACCGCTTCCAGTGGATCGCGTCGGGCCGGGACGGGTCGAGTCGGCGCCGCTCCGCCCCGTCGTTGCCCCGAAAACGGTCACCGTCCTCAGCGTCCGTGGTTCGAGCCGTTCATGATTCCTCTGATCCCAGCGGCGCCGCAGTGCTTTCCGATCCATTGGATCATCAGCGTCCGCGGCGCAGGCGTTACCACTTCGGCCAGGTCAGAGCTGGCTCGCGCTGCGGGTCGTTTCCTGAGCCGAAGGCGGAGGTCGGGACGCGTGGTCGAAGCCGTCTCGTAAGCCGATCCTCGTACGGGAGGGCGTCGAATTCCCTGGCGCTTCATGGAAGAGTCGGGCGATGCTGGCGGGCGACACGACGGCTCTTGACGGTCAGGCGCCTACAGTGGCGCCGCCGGTGCGAGCCCATGGACCCGACCAGCTCAAGAGGAGACGTTGAGCGTCAACGGTGCCCTCGCGATCGCCACGTTCGGCCTCCTCATCGTTACCGGCTTCTACGCATGGTGGACGAGGGCCATGGTCCGTGAGCTCCGTCGACAGTGGCGCGACGAACGCCGGGAGGCCGCAGACCAAGATCGATCGGCCGAACTCGTCCACAGGCGCGGCCTCGTCCGAGCCGCCTTGTATGAGGTTCGCGCGAACCTGCACCTCGCGCCCAGCCTCCATATCCATCACGCCTGGCTATCCATCGATACCAAGGAGGTCGACGCGCTGGCCCGCGAGCTTCCCGCCACGAGCTCAGCCTTCCCCGCACTTGTCGAAGTTCGGACCAACGTCCTGCGATACAACTCAGCCGCTGCCTACAGCAACGAGAAGGTGAGGTATGCGTCTGGAGCGATGGACGACCTGCTCGACGGGACCCGCCAACAGGTCGTTGACGTGATCAAGCTGTTGCAGGTCGGACTCGAGAACCTCGACGCCTCGTTCGACGGCGATCAGGTCTCCGGCGCCTCGTGGGGCTCTTGACAGGGATTGGAGTGGACGCACGCCAGCACGCTGGATAGCCATTGAGGTTGCCGGAGACTGCCCGCAGATGCGGTGAGCGAGAAATGCACGCCTCGGTGCGCCTCGGTGTCCGGTCGGTCCGACGTGCCGTGCCCATGAGCGAGATCCGTGGGGTGCGTGGCTCGCGCCGAGATCCTCGCGTTCTGCCAAACCGGCAGAGGGAGCCCTCGGACGTCGTTCCTCCTGCGGGAGCCCCCGGACGTCGTCTTGGGCTGCGTCGCCTTGACATTCTCCCCCGTCCCGTCAAGTCAATAGGATGCGTGGTTGATGACTGCCGGCGGGATCGGGACGAGTGGTGGACCGGGGGCGAGATGGTCTTAGAGAGTTCGTCCAGCGAGCTTGCCGTAGCCGTTGGCCTCGATCCCGGCCCGGACGCCGACGATGGCCTTCAAGTTGAGCTGCTCGAACAGCTCAGGTCAGAGTTGCACGCGTGCGACGTGACGGTGAAGGCGCAGGAAGGCGAGCCGCCCAGTGGGTCCAAGGCGGGAGGCGGCTCAATCGAGCATCTGGTTATCGCTGGCCAAGCCGTCGCGATCCACGCCGCCGTAGTATTCATGTACGAGTGGGGGCAGCGGCACAGGCCCCGTCGACCCCGGATACGGCTCGAGGGACCGAATGGTCAGGTGATCGAAGTGCCGGACACGCCTCTGGCGGATGCAGAGCAGATCCTCGCGTCCTGGGGGTCGCAGACGACGTGAACAAACCTCTTTCGTTCCCTACGTTCACTCGGGGCACCAGCCCAACCTGCCCGGTGGACAAGCGCTAGGAGACTGGTGTCTTTCTCCGAAGCGCCGAAAATGGGCGGAAATCGCCTCGAAACGCCCGCCACTTTTCGACGAGTTGCTGTGGATATCGCCCCTACGGGCTTCCTGTGGGACTGTGGATAATGGGCCTCCGGCCGACACCCTGTTTGACACCAGCCACCTAGGTCCCGATGGCTAACGGCCGGCGGGCAGCCCTTCTTATCGCGAGCTACGAGTTCGCAGATGCGACATTGAGCCAGCTCGTGGGGCCGGCACGTGACGCTCAAGCACTGGGTTACGTACTGGCGGACGCTGACATCGGCGATTTCACCGTCGACTCGCTGGTCAACGAGCCGTCGTACAAGGTCGAGCAAGCCATCGAGGCCTTCTTCGGGAACGCCAAGCGCGAGGACCTCCTCCTGCTCTATTTCTCCGGCCACGGACTCAAGGACCAGAGTGGTCAACTTCATTTCGCGATGACGAACACTGAGCGGAGCGTTCTCAGCTCCACTTCCGTTCAGGCCAGATGGGTCAGCGAAGTGATGCAGTTCGGCCCAGCCCGCACGACTGTCGTGCTGCTCGATTGCTGCTACAGCGGGGCGTTCGCTAGAGGGCTGTCCATGAAGTCGGACTCCACCGTTCACACTGGTGAGCACTTTCTCGGCAGCGGCAGGGTGGTCTTGACCGCCTCCGATGCCATGCAGTACGCCTTCGAGGGCGACGAAGTCGTGGGTGAAGGCGTCCAATCCGTTTTCACACGAGTCCTGACCGAGGGACTCCAGACGGGCGAGGCGGATCGCGATCGCGATGGGTATGTCTCGTTTGACGAGCTGTACGACTACGTACACACCCGTGTAACGGAGGAGCGCCCGCAACAGAAACCGTGCAAGTGGGAGATGGGGGTACAGGGCCGGGTCGTGATAGCGAAGAGCGCTCGGCGGGAAATGGACCTGCCGATGAGGACCGTCCTTCCTCCATCGGAGCAGGCCGCCATCCCGCGAGGGCAAGAGGATCCGCCTCAAGTGAATATCGGCATCAAGTTCCTTCCACCCGAGCCAGACGTTCCGCCGCCGCCCCCAGCGGTCGAGCCCGCACCGGCCCGGACGCGCCGGAGAACGGCCGCGTACCTGGCGGTGGTATGCATCCTGGCCCTGGCCGGCGCGGGCATTTGGTATTTCAGGGCCTACCACCGGACCCACTCGATACCGAACGTCCAGGGAAAGACGGAGGCGGAGGCCACCGGGACCCTTCGCGCCCTCAAGTTCCGTCCCGTGGTGGAATCGGCCTCCAATGACGACGGTGTACCTCTCGGAACGGTCGCGTCCCAAGCCCCGGAGACAGGCCGGCTCCGGGAGGGCACGGAGGTACAGCTACGCGTGTCAACCGGCCCGAGTGTGAGCCCGGTCCCAGATCTCACCAATCGCACCCAACAGCAGGCCGTCGATGAGCTGATCAACACCGGTTTCAGACCTGGCGCCGTCAACAAGCGTGCCGACCCCAAGATCCCCGCCGGTCAGGTCGTCGAGTGGACCGGGCGGGGTACCAGCGCACGCCTGGGCACGACTATCGACCTGACCGTCTCCGACGGTGCGCAGCCGCCACCCCCAACGTCGCTACTTCCTTCTGGGAACCTTGCGCCCGGCCGCTACACCACCGGCTCGTTCTCCCCCAAGGTGACTATCAATGCCATGGATGGGTGGTTCGTCGAGGATGCAGATTCAGCTGACACTGTCGTGCTTTCCCGGAAGGACCGGCCTACAAGCAAGATCAGTTTCGTCAGAGTGCAGCGGGTCTACAACCCGAACAGTCCCTACCTCGATCAACATCAGATTTCGACGACGGAGGACGCGCTTAACTCGATACAGGATGTGCGGGATCTTCAGGACGGGCTGGCCGCTTGGCTGTCGACTCATCCTCGTCGAGTAGGGGCCAATATCCAGGTCACCCCAACAAGTCGTGGTGGAAGGACCGGCAACCAAGTGGACGTGCAGTTCCGGGCGTCCGACTACCAAAATTGCGCACCGCCGATCAACCAATGTGTTCCGCTGTTCCAGCTATACGGTAACGATGGCGGGACCTCGTCTTTCGCCAAGGTGGCTTCCGAGGTGACCCGCTTCGAGGTGTTCGACCTCATCAGCGGCGTGAAAATCGTCGTCGCGACGTCGGCCCTCGAGGGTGACTTCGCTCAGTTCGTCAAGGACGCTCAGGCGCTCCTCAATGTCGAGCTGATCGACTTTACGGACCGGCTCAGCACTCCGCGCGTGCGGAGCTCGGTCAACCCTTCCGACGACGGCCAGCCGGTTTCGCTGACCGCCGAAGTCAATTCACCGTGCACCGCCGGCAAGGTTCTCTTCAGCGTCAACTCCGCCCGTGACCACACCGTGCTCGGCTCGGCCGAAATCCTCAACGGTAAGGCGGCGCTGGACAATGTCATGTTTAAAGGGCGGGGCGGCCGGGCACGCGTGATCGCTGAATATGACGGGACCGACTGCGCTAAGGGAATATCCGCGCCCCTTCTTCAGGCCGTCAATTAGCAGCAAGGGGATTCTTCTTGGGATCGCCAGGTTCGGACGTGGGCCGTCGCGCTTGGGGGACGACGTCCGGTGTCCCGCAAGAGGAACGACGACCGGGACGCCGCCGTTCTCGCCACCGGTGTCGAGGAGCGCGTCCCGTAAGGGTGGTCCGATCAACCGTCCCGGGACGGGCGGGCCATGCGGACGGAAACCGCAGATCCCGTCCACCACGGCCTTCGTCATGTGTGACCGGGATGTGCCGTGTTTCGTCGGGCCGGGTAGGGGTGAACCCAAGCGGGATCGACGGTGCCCGGCCTTATCGCTCGGGTCGGGGGCGGTGCCGGCGGCGTCGCGCTCGTCGAACACCGGCGGATCGGCCTG
>JALYZQ010000214.1 GCA_030948805.1 Actinomycetota bacterium
CCCCCCGCCGATCTAGCCGACGTGGCCGCCCACGACGGCGTGACTGTCGTGCGCCTCGATGGGGTGTTCGCGACTCCGACAAGGATGCGCGACATCGGCGGCGGTCACATCGGCCGCGTGGACAACATTCCCCCCGCCCTACTTAGCCACAGGGGGCCGTCAGCCGCAGGGCCGCCCACTCCCCGTGCTGGCGGCGGTCGGCCTGGACCAGGCCGCGGGCCGTAAACGCCGCCGCCACGGCGTCGGCCTCGTGGTCGAGCAGGCCGCTGAGGATCAGCTCCGGGGCAAACCGCACCTGGGTGGCGGCCCACGCCCTCAGGGGGCCCGCGAGCACGTTGGCCACGACCAGCCGCCCGTCGGGAACCTGCTCAGAGCGCAGGTCGAATTGTCGGGCCTGCACCGCTACCTGATTGGTCCGGGAGTTCGCACGCGTGGCGGCCAGGGCCGCAGGGTCGTAATCCAGTCCGATCACCGGCGCCCACCCGAGCTTGGCGGCCACGATGGCCAGCACACCTGACCCGCACCCCACGTCGACCAGTCGCCTCCCGTCTCCCGGCCCGCGATCGAGCATCAGCTCCAGGCACAGCCGCGTGGTGGCGTGGGCCCCGGTCCCGAAGGCCTGTCCAGGGTCGATGACGACGTCCAGAGGAGTGTCGCCCGGCGGCTCCCAGGGCGGTCGCACGGTGAGCCGCCCGTCGAGGACCAGAGGACGATGGAAGCTTCGCCAGCGCTCTGACCAGTCATCGGCGATCTCGGTCGTGCTGACTCCGACCAGGGCGCCTCCGGCCGCGGCCTCCAGGGCGGGCAGAGCCGGCAGCTCACCAGGCGGTCCGTATACGGCGTACTCGACCGTCCCGGGCGTGGGCTCGGTCTCCTCCACGCCGCTGGGGGCGAGCTCCAGCAGCTCGGCCAGGACCAGCTCGGCCTGCTCGCGCCGGACGCGGACGGCTAGGCGCAGCACTCGCTGGCGCTACTAGCCGCCGAAGGCGCGCCGCAGCTTGCCGAACACGCCGTCCTCGGTGCGCAGGTTCTCCTCGCTGAGGCTGTCGGATAGCTGCTCGAGCAGCTCCTTCTGCTCGCGGGTCAGGCGCCGCGGTACCACGACGTTGACCACGACCTGCAAGTCACCGCGACGGCGTCCGCGCAGAGCGGGCATGCCCTGGCCGCGGACCGCGAAGGCCTCATTGGGCTGGGTGCCGGCCGGGATATCGAGCTCGGTGGAGCCGTCGAGCGTCGGGACGTCGACGGTGGTCCCCAGCGCGGCCAGGGGCGCGGCCACGTCGACCACGGTCACCAGATCGTCCTGGTTGCGCACGAAGCGGGGATCCTCGCGCACTCGCACCTGTACGTAGAGGTCGCCGGCGGGGGCCCCCTGGTCACCGGCGTGACCGCGGCCGCTGACCCGGATGCGCTGGCCGTCCTCGATGCCGGCCGGGACGTCAATCGAGACCCGGTTGCGCGTCGCCGAGCGCCCGCGCCCGTCGCAGACGTGACAGGGCGTGCGGGCCACGCGGCCATCGCCCCCGCAGACGTCGCAGGCCGCCGCGCGCACCACCTGTCCGAACGGGGTGCGCGTCACTGCCCGCAGTTGACCAGCGCCCTGGCACTTCGCGCAGGTCTCTATCGGGGTTCCGGGCTCGGCGCCGTTGCCATGACAGTGCTCGCAGCGCTCGATCACGTCGAAGGCAACCTCGGTCTGGGTGCCAGTGGCAGCCTGGGCCAGCGAGATCTCAGCCCCAGCGGCCACGTCCCCGCCCGAGGCCGGCCCCCGGGCTCCGGACCCGAAGGCTCCCCCGAACCCCCCGCCGCCGCCGAAGAAGGCCTCGAAGATGTCGGCCACGGACCCAAAGCCCTCGAAATTGGGTGCATAGCCCCCACTGCGCAGCCCGTCGTGCCCGTAGCGGTCATAGGTGGCCCGCCGCTCACCGTCGGACAGGACCTCGTAGGCCTCAGCGGCTTGCTTGAACTTCTCCTCCGCGGCGGGGTCGTGGCTGTTGACGTCGGGATGCAGCTCGCGGGCCAGACGCCGGAAGGCCTTCTTGATCTCGGCCTCCCCGGCCTCCCGGGAGACTCCGAGGATCTCGTAGTAGTCGCGGGGCTTTGAGGAGGCGCTCATCGCGTGTCGTAGACGTCGGCGACGAAGCTCGAGAGTTGCGCCGCGGCTTCGCGCACGGCTCTGATGGCTCCGCCGTAATCCATGCGCAGCGGACCGATCACAGAGACGGCTCCGAGGCTACGTTGCGGCAGGCCGTAGCCGGCAGCCACCAGGGCCAAGGAGCGCAACGCCGGCACCTGGTTCTCGGCTCCGATGCGCACGGCTACGTCGTGGGGCACGGTGAGGGCGGAGCGCAGTACCCCGAGTAGGGCCACCCGACGCTCCAGCATGTCCATCAGCAGGTTGAGCTCTGAGACGTCACCCACCCGTCCGATGGTGAGCAGCTTGGCCGTGCCATCCACATACAGGGTGGCCTGAGCCGACTCTTCGAGCTCGGTGAACACCGGAGCCACTGCGTCCAGGAACTCCCGCTCGGTGGCCGGCAGCGACGGGTCACTGAGGCGCTGGTGCAGCATCCGCGCCCCCAGCCCCAAGCCGACCATGCGCTCATTGAGGTAGCTGGCCGCCCAGTCGGCCAAGCCGGTGTCCACCGGCCGAGAGAACGTGAACAGCCGCTTGCTGACCCCCCCGGTGGACGTGATGACGACCACCATCAGCACCTGAGGCTGAAGGGCCAGCACCTCGACGTGGCGGATGGTCGAGGTCTCGAGCGGCGGTGCCGTGACGATGGCCAGCAGGTTGGTCACCTGGGAGAGCGTCTCGGTGGTCACGCGCATCGCCTCGTCGAGCTCGCGCCGGACCAGGGAAAGGGCCAGGGGCGGGCCCGCAGGCTCGGCCGGCAGCAGCCGGTCGACGAAGTAGCGATAGCCGGCCTCGGTGGGCACGCGACCGGCCGAAGTGTGGGGGTGGGCGAGCAGTCCGAGCTCTTCCAGGTTGGCCAGCTCATGACGGATCGTGGAGGGTCCCCATTCGAACGCCCCGCTGAGCGCCTTGCTGCCCACGGGCGCTCCCTCGTCGAGATAGTCCTTGACGAGTCTTTGCAGAACCTGCTCCTGACGATCGGTCAGCATCAACGGTGATTGTAGGTCGGGGTCAGGGCGCTTCTGAAGCGGCGCGGGCTGGGGCCGACGATGCCTCCGCGGGGCTCGTCAGCCCAGACTGATGTCGGCTTCGCCCTGGCGAATGATGCGCCGGCCGTCCTGGACGGCCTCAGACTGCGCCACTGCCTGCCCGTCCTGCACCGAGACCACGCTGCCCGAGACCACGATCTCCTGCTCGAGTTGGCCCATGCCCCGGAACTGCACGGACAGGCGCTGGAGCCGATCGGGTCCACCCAGGGCCTCGGTGTGGGCCCGGGCGACCTGGGCCATTGTCCACAGACCGTGCAGGATCCGGCCCGGCAGGCCGACCTGGCGGGCGAACTCCTCATCGATGTGGATGGGGTTGAAGTCTCCCGACGCGCCGGCGTAACGCACGGTCACGTAGCGGTCGGGGGTGACCCGGAGCTCAAACTCGTCGCCGGGCTTCATGAGGCAGTCCGGGGCTCAGTCCGGGGCATCACTCGACACCGCGCACGATGTTGGTCCAGGTACCGGTGCAGACGGTCTCCGCGCGCTGGTTGACCGAACGGGATTCGAACACATAGAAGCCCATCCCCCCGCGGTCGGCGATCTCCTTCACCGACGCCGTGGTGGTTATCTCGTCGCCGGCTATGACCAGTGGCCCCCAGCGGAACTCCTGGCCCCCGTGCACCATGCGTGCGAAGTCGATCCCCACCTCGGGATCGAGGATCGCCGGCGCCATCGCTCGACCCGTGTAGACGACGGCGAACATCGGGGGCGCCACTACGTCGGCATGGCCCACCTCACGAGCGGCCTCGGGGTCGAGATGCAGGGGGCTGGTCTCCCCCACCGCGTAGGCGTATTCGCGGACCTTCTCGCGCCCCACGGCGTAGAGCACAGGCTCGTAGGTCTTGCCGATCGCGGCGGTGTTCAGCGGCACGCGCGGGGAGTCTAGTGTCGCGAGTCGGAAATTCGTGGTTCTCAACTGGCCGGCGGCTCAAAGGATGACGGGCACGGCGCCCCCATCCACCGACCAGGCGACACCGGCAACGTTGGCCGCCGGCACCGAGCACAGGAAGACGATCACCGCCGCCACTTCGGCCACCGAGCCCAGCTGACCCCGGGGCAGACCGGCGGCGGCCGCTTCCAGCACCTGCGCCCGGCTGATCCCACGGGCCTGGGCGCTCTGATCGGCCAGACCGCCCTCGGCGAGCCACAGCTCACTGGCCACCGGGCCGGGAGTGACGGCGTTGATCAGCACGCCGTGTGGTGCGTAGTAGTCGGCGTAGGCGCGGGAGAGCGAGAGCTGGGCCGCCTTGGCCACCGAATAGGCAACGTTGCGCTGTCCCGGACGCTTGCCCGAGGAGGAGGAGACGTTGACCACACGTCCCCAACCTCGGTCGGCCATCACCGGCACGGCGGCCCGCATCATTCTCATCGAGGCCATCACGTTGAGCTCCCACTGGGCCTGCCACTCGGCGTCGGTGAGCTCGGGGAGCGAGCGCACCGTTGTGCTGCCGGCGCCGTTGACCAGCACATCGACGCGCCCGAAGTGCTCCTGGCAGGCCTCCACGGCCCGGCCACCGGCGTCGGGGTCGGTCACATCGACGGCCAGCCACCGTACGCGGCCGCGGGTCTGGCATTGCGACGCCGCCGCCTGCAGCGTCTGCTCAGAGCGGCCCAGCAGCAGCACGCTCGTGACTTCGGCGCTCAGCTGGCGGGCAACCTCTAGTCCGATCCCCCGGGATCCCCCGGTGATGATGGCGGCGCGATCACGAAGGCCGAGTTCCATTGGCCCCGATTGTCTCAGGACCCGGCGTCTTCCATCGTCCTCCCGCCTGCTCCGTCCGCTCCACACGTCGGATGTTCCGCTGCATGAGGGAAATCGACCCTCGGCGGCCGTGGACGCAAGTGGACGCTGGTTTTTGGACGCATGTACGACACCTCAGGGCCTA
>JALYZQ010000216.1 GCA_030948805.1 Actinomycetota bacterium
GCCCTGACCTGCGAGCGCCAGGCCGAGTACGGCTACGACACCGTCGAGGTGCAGATGCCGGCCGTGATCTCGGTCGGCGATGCCATCAACGAGCCCCGCTACCCGTCGCTGAAGGCGATCATGGGGGCTAAGAAGAAGCCCCTGGAGGCGGTCGGCGCCGGCGACGTCGGGATCGACGCCGCGCTGGTCGGCGCCGAGGGCTCACGCGTGCAATGCGGCGAGTTCCACGATCCCGAGGCCAAGGCGGCCGGCCAGATCATCGAGGACGAGGACACCGATGAGACGGTCGAGAAGATCCTCGCGTGGCTTGACGAAAGGAAGCTGATCTAGACATGGCTGACGTTCTGACCTACGTACTGCACTACGAGGGCGAGTTCAACAAGAACTCCATGGGCGCCGTCTCCGAGGGCGCCGCACGGGCCAAGGACATCGGTGGCGAGTGCCACGCCGTGGTCGTGGGCGGCGATGATCTCAGCGACGAGCTGTGCCAGACGCTGGGCGCCTACGGGGCCACCAAGGTCTTCCGGGGCAAAGGTCCCGAGGGCCTAGCCCAGCCGGTGGTCGACGTGATGGCCAAGGTCATCGACGACAACGGGCAAAAGTACGCCCTGTTCGGCGGCGGCCTGCTCGGCTTCGAGATCGGAGCCGGCCTGGCCGCGCGCAAGCAGGCCGGCGTGACGATGGAGGTGACCGAGGTCAAGGCCGACGGTGATGAGCTGCTGGCCCATCGCCCGATCCTCCAGGACTCAAAGATCTCGGTCTCCCGCTACCGCGGTGACCTGGGGATCATCATCGGACGCATCAATGCGTTCGAGATCCGCCAGAGCGACGGCGCGTCAGCCGAGGTGGTCGACGTCGACGTCGAGCTCTCGGCGTGGTCGGACAAGGCCAAGATGGTCAAGCGCGGCGAGCAGCGCGGCGCCGACGTGGACATCGAGGGCGCCGACATCCTCGTCGCCGGCGGTCGCGGCCTGGGCAAGGCCGAGGGCTTCGAGCTGGCCGAGGCGCTGGCCAAGGCGTTCGGCGGCAGCGCCGCCGTCGCGGCCACCCGCGCCGTAGTGGACGCCGGCTGGTATCCCTACGCCGCCCAGATCGGTCAGACGGGCAAGACGGTCTCGCCCAAGCTGTACCTGGCCGCGGGCATCTCAGGGGCCATCCAGCACAAGGTCGGGATGCAGTCCTCGGAGAACATCGTGGCCATCAACAAGGACGCCAACGCGCCGATCTTCGAGTTCTCCGACCTGGGGATCGTGGGCGATCTGAACAAGATCATGCCCAAGCTCACCGAGGCCCTCAAGGCCAAGAAAGGCGGCTGATCGACCATGGCCAGCGGCAATGGCCACCGGGGCCAACACGCGCCGAGTGAATTCCCGCCCCCGGTAGACCCGGTGGGGGAGTTCATCAAGCGCGACCTGGACGGAGAGGACGAGCGAATCGACGTCGGGGTGGCCATCGTGGGCGGCGGGACGGCCGGACTGGCCTGCGCCAACCGGCTGCTGCAGCTGCTGGCCGAGGACGAGGCCATGCTCGAGCGCCTGGGCGAAGTGCCGGTGGCGGTGATCGAGAAGGCCAAGACCTGCGGCGGCCACAACCTGTCGGGCGCGGTCATGCGCCCCGGGCCGCTGCAGGAGCTGTTTCCCGAACTGACGCGCGAGGACTGGCGCCAGAAGGGCTTTGCCTACGGCGAGGTGACCAAGGAAGCCGTCTACATGCTTCCCACGGCCAAGACCAAGCTGCGCATTCCTCCTCCTCCCCCGTTCAAGAACCACGGCAACGAGGTGGTCTCAGTCGCTGCTCTGGCCCGCTACCAGCAGCAGCAGGCCGAGGAGGGCGGCGCCTACATCCTGACCGAGACCGCGGCCTCGCAACTGATCGTGGACGACGGCCGGGTGGTGGGCGTGCGCTCAGGCGATAAGGGTCGTGGCAAGGACGGCGAGCCGCTGGGCAACTTCGAGCCCGGCACCGACATCAAGGCGCGGGTCACGGTTCTGGCCGAGGGCTGCTGGGGGCATCTGACCGGAGCGGCGATCAAGGAGTTCGAGCTCGCCGACGGGCGTGAGCCCCAGGTCTGGGAGCTCGGCGTCAAGGAGGTGTGGAAGGTCCCCAAGCCTCTGGATCGGATCATCCACACGATCGGCCCCTGGCCGCTGAAGCTGTCGGCCAAGTACGGGCAGATCGGCGGCACATGGCTGTATCCGATGAAGGACGAGAAATCGGGCGACGACCTGGTCTCAATCGGCTTCGTGATCGACCTCGAGTACGCCGACGCCACCACTTCCGCCCATGACCTGCTGCAGAAGTTCAAGCTCCATCCCCTGGTCAGGGGCATCCTTGAGGGCGGTGAGCGGGTGGCCTGGGGCGCCAAGGCGCTGCCCGGGGGCGGCTACTGGTCGATGCCCAAGCTTTCGATGCCGGGCGCGCTGTTGGTCGGGGACTCCGGCGGGATGGTGGACACGGTCGCGCTCAAGGGCGTGCACCACTGCATCAAGTCCGGGATCCTGGCCGGGGAGACGATCTACCGCTCGCTGCAGAACGGCGAGTCGCTCCAGGACTACGAGAAGGCCGTCGAGGAGTCCTCCATCGGGCAGGAGCTCTATGAGGTCCGCAACACCCGCCAGCCGTTTCAGAAGGGGTTCATCCGGGGCGGCCCGCTGGTCAACCTGGCCATCGCCTCCAAGGGCAAGATCCCTCCGGGCCGCCTGGCCTGGCACAAGAACGACCAGAAGCCGCTGTTCGTCGGTGATACCCGCGACGGCTATCCCAAGCCCGACGGCAAGTACACCTTCGACAAGCTCTCCTCGGTGTACATCACGGGCAACGCCACGCGCGACGACGCCCCCAATCACATCCGGGTGCATCGTCACGTGCCCCGGGAGATCGCCGAGGCCTGGCGCTACATGTGCCCAGCCGGGGTCTACGAGATACCCGACGACGCGCCGGAGACCGGCCCCGTAGACGTGACGGTCAACTACACCAACTGCGTGCAGTGCGGCGCGATCACCGCCAAGGGCGGTCGCCTGACCGTGCCCGAGGGTGGCGACGGACCGCTGTATCAGATCACCTAGGCAACTTTTTCCCTCCGGGGCTGTTAACGAGCGGTGATGAAGCGATTAAGCGCACGGATAGGCGTGCTCGCCGCGGGCGCGCTGCTGCTGATACCGGCCGCCGTCCTGGGCAGCGCGCCACCGCGGGCCCAGCTGCGCGCGTTCAGCTGCCAGCGTGCGCTGGATCCCGCTAACCGGACCATCGCGGTCACCTCGGTGACGCGGCCGTTGCCCGGGACCCGCCATGAGCAGGTCAAGTTCGACCTCTTCATGACCCGCCACACCGGTGGCCGGTCACGGGCGATCCATGCTGGTGACCTCGGTCTCTGGCTGAGCCCCAGCAACCCGACCCTCGGCCAGCTGTCTGGAGACGTGTGGAACCTTCAGAAGTCGGTCGTCGAGCTGGCCGCGCCGGCCAGCTACCGCTTCCGGGTCAAGTTCCGCTGGCTGGGGGCCGGGCACGCCGTGCTGGGCACCGCCGTGCGCTTCAGCCGGCGCTGCCGCCAGCGTGAGCTGCGTCCCGACCTGCAGGTCCGATCCATCGCGGTGAGCAAGATCGCCAACCAGCCCGACCGCAATCTCTACACCGCGGTGACCGCCAACCGGGGCAACAGCCGGGCCGGGCCGTTCAAGCTCCTCTTCGCCCCGGCCGACGGAACCGGGACGGTCACCCACTCGGTGCCGGTGCTACGGGCGCACGCATCGCGCGTGGACCGGTTCGTGGGGCCGGTGTGTAGCGCCTCCACGGTGCCCACGGTCACGGCTGACTCGGCCGACCAGGTCGACGATCTCAATCGCGCCAACAACGCCCTGACCGCCTCCTGCCCGCCCGCGGGCGGCTGAGCACGAGCTATCCTCCGATAAGCCATGAAAACTGAGATACATCCCAATTACGTGGAAGCCCACGTCCGCTGTACGTGCGGCAACGAGTTCACCACCCGCTCCACGCAGTCCGAGATTCGCGTCGAGATCTGCTCTGCCTGCCATCCGTTCTACACCGGGCGCCAGAAGCTGGTCGACACCGGCGGTCGAGTGGAGCGCTTCCAGCGGCGCGTGGCCAAGGGCCGCCGCTCGGCCCGCACCCCCGCGGGCTAAGTTCCTAGAACCTGTGCGCACGGGCGGCGATCAGCGTTTGACCGCTGTCCGTGACGCTCCCCTGGGCGGCCAGGCGGTGCTGGAGGGCGTGATGATGCGCGGCGTGCGCAACTGGGCGGTCGCCGTCCGCAAGCCCGCCGCCGAGGACGCCCCCGACGATGCCCTGGGTGAGATCGAAGTACGCTGCTCTGCGCTCAAGTCGGCTCGCCGCCGACGACGCGTGTACCGGCTCCCGGTCATCCGGGGAGTGGTAGCGCTGGTCGAGTCGCTGGGGATCGGCCTACGTGCCTTGAGCATCTCGGCCAACGCCCAGCTGGCCGGCAGCGCCGGCCACGCGGAGCGCGGTGATGAGGACGAGGAGATCTCACGCGGGGCATGGGTCGGGACCGTGCTGGTCTCGGTGGTCTTCGCGGTCGGGTTGTTCTTCGTCGTACCCGTCGGCTTGACCAGCCTGGTCAAGCAGCAGCTCGGATCCTCGGTGCTCTTCTGGCTGGTGGAGGG
>JALYZQ010000035.1 GCA_030948805.1 Actinomycetota bacterium
GCACCTGGTGGGAACGACTCGGCTTTCACCCGTTCGCCCCCGACGAACCTGACCGGCTCGACCTCTACCTCCTCACCTCCGAGATCGACGCAACCCTCCGCCGGATCCGGTAGCGGCCCGCCACCTGGTGTCCGCGCGAAGCACGACGCTCGCCGGCGACGGCCTATGCACGTATTGGGACGAAAGGAGGGCCCCGACGTGTGGGCGTGGATGCGCCTGCGTCTGGTCACATCCGACACAGAGCGCTGGTGGTGCCACGTGACCGGATGCAAGCAGGCGTCTGCTTTCGCGCTGCTCGCATGCGGTAAAGCGCGTTCTCAGGCGGCTAGTCGCCCCGCCTTTCCTCCCATGCGTCGGTGAGCAGCTCGCGCAGCTCGCGCTCGGGCGCTCGTGGCAGGTCGACCGCCACCGCCGCCAGCCGCTTGCCCCAGTAGCGCTGGCTGCACCAGTTCGGGTACTCCGCGACGGCGGTGCGGATCCCCGGCTCGTCGACCATCACGTTCATCGTCCGCTCGTCCCAGATGGTCGCGAAGATCCCGGCGACGCGGAACGACGGGCGGCCGTGGTGGTCCTGTTCGAACGTCTCCGGCAGTGCGAGCGCAAGCCGGCGGGCGTCTTCAGCGGTCATACGGGTTGTAGGTCCCAAACGACCACAGGTTGCCCTCCAGGTCACGGACGCTGAACTCGCGCGCCCTGCTGGCATTGGAAAGCCTTTGGTGGCGGACCCACCAGTCGGAGTGACCGACGTGGCCGCTGCCGGGTATATGTTTGAGAACGTGAGGCGCGAGAGGCCTGACAGTAGAAGGGCTCACCTAACCACGACGGCCGGGTGGTTGGCCGTGACCTTGGGCGCTGTCCATATCGTCGTCGTCCCCCTGCGACGGCGGGAGAACCTGTCGCAGGTGTGGGCGGATGGCTGGTGGAACGCCTTCACCCTTGAGGAGCCGACCACCCTCACGGAGGCCGAGCGTGCATTGACGTTCTGGCAGACGCTTGGCAGTTTCGGATACCCGACGCTGGCGCTCGGTGGACATTTGCTCTGGTCGGCCAACCACCGTCGCCGGGTGCCGGCCCGGCTCGGCGGCATTGTCCTGGCATGGGGCGTGCCGTTCGTCACCGCTATGCCGGCGTCCCCCGGGTGGGCGATCCCCGTCATCGGCGGCTTGATCATCGCCGGTGACACGGGCGATCGGGAAGCTCGAGGCTAGGGCGTACTAGGCAATCAGCGCCAGCTCCGCTGGCAGCCCGAAGGGCCCGAAGAGCTCGGGGAGCCCAAAGCGGGTGACGGCGCCGATCCGGCCGCCGCTAAGCGTGAGGACGAGCACGCCAGAGAAGCGAAGGACTGGGAGCCTCGGGCGTGGCGAGGTAGTTCGCCCACGCGGGCTGGCCGTTGGCGCGAGTGGGCACAAGCCGGCTTGTGCGGCCGGCGCGTGCATCCGAGCGGCCCAGGAGCACCCGACACGGTTTGCTACCTGGGGCAGACACGCACCAAGCGCGGGGCGGTAGGGTGCCGCATCGGCCCTACGGGACTCCTCGGGCGCATCACAGTCTCAAGCTCGCAGTTCGCCAACAAGCGTGGTGTCTATGCCGGCCGGCGCTCGACCAGGATCCACGTCGCGCTGTACCGGCGGTCGCGCGGCAGGCTCGGCGGCCACCTACCCGGCCTTCCTAGCGCCCGCGTACTTCTCCTCGACCACACCGGGGCCAAGAGCGGGATCAGGCGAACGTCGCCGGTGATGTACCACTGTGACCGCGAGGTGTTCGTGGTGGTCGCCTCAAAGGCAGGTCAGCCGACGAATCCGGCCTGGTTCCACAACTTGATGGTCAATCCGGATACAACGATCCAGGTCAGAAGCGAGGTTCACACTGTCCGCGCCCGCGTCGCCGGAGACGAGGAGCGTGCTCGATTGTGGCCCGAGTTCGTGTCGTTCTTCCCCGGATATGAGTTCTACGCCCGCAACGCGGAGAACCGCACGATTCCGATCGTGATCCTCGAACCTCGATAGCCGCCTCCGGCAACGGGATCAGGCGTCCGCGTCAACCGAGCCAGACCCGGCCAGCATAGGAGCGTGGTTGACAAATGCAAAACCCCGCGAAGGTCGGTGCCAGCGAATACATCGCGTCGATGCTCGGGCAGGACCCAGTGGCTGCATCGGTCTTCACGCGGGACCGAGGTGTGCTGTCGCGGCGGGACCAGCTCTTCCGAAGGTGACGCCGGGAATGCCACCCGACATGGCGGAGTTACTCACCCCGAGTCGTCGCCACGTCGGCGGGTCTACTCGGCCATGCTCGATGATGAGCCACTGAATCGCCGAGGGACAAGCCGCCCTCGCGCAATGGGCTGTCGGGTTTCCTGAGCTGGCATGTGGCCTGCCAAACCTGAACTCAGGGGTTCACGAGTCCGGTCGTCGCGCCATGGAGCAGTGAATCCCTCGTTCTCCACTCGGGGCCCTCCGCTTCGCCTCACACTATGTCTGGCTCGCTGCTGCTCTGGACGAAGAGGAGCTGCTGCCGCTTTCGGGGTGGCAGTGGCATCCGTGCGGGGTCCCCGGGGGGCCCGGCCCCGTCGTGGGTCGAGGAGGTCGAACGTCGCCCGTTTATCGAGCCGGCCCCGAACGCTTTGTGCCTATGTCCGCACGACCCGAGCGGCGCCAAAAACGAGCGGCTCGGCCGGTCCGCCGGGGAGCTCGACCGTGATCTCGGTGAGGCCCTGGTCCCCGTGCTCGAATGCGATGTGCTGGTTGCGATCGAGGCGCAGCGCCCTCCCGTCGGGCTCGAGCCCGAGCACCTGGGCCCAGCGCGCCGCGACCGAATCGGGGTCGGGGACGCGCACGGTCGCCCCGGCAAGGCGGCCCGGAGCGCCTTTGCCGACGCGGCCGATCCAGTGAGGCCCACCCCAGCGCCAGCTCCCAGGTGGCAGCGGGCGGTCAATCGAGACGATCGTCCCGCCGAGGTCCGCGGGGTGCAGGTGGCTGGCGGAGATGTCGTCGATGTCGACGCTCCACACGGTTCGCACCCCGAGCGCCTGCGCGCGCTCGCGCGCGGTCGTGAGATCGTCGAGCTGGAAGAGCAGCATGTAGCCGCCTTCGCCGCGGCGCTCGAGGTGGCGCCCGGCGGCCGTCCCGTCCTGGATCGGGGAGACGATCTCGACGAAGTCCTCGCCCAGTGCGCACACGACGTTGTGCAGACCGAACTGGCCGACGCCCGGGTCGCGGAACGACTCGCCCAGCCCGAGCGCGGCGCTCAGCCGCTCCCAGGCGGCCTCGAGGTCGTGCGCGACGAGCACCGCCTGGCGGAGGCGAACACCGGTTGACTCCGATCCGGACA
>JALYZQ010000113.1 GCA_030948805.1 Actinomycetota bacterium
GGCCCGGCTCCGATGGGGGTTCCGAACTTCTTCATCGACTCATTCCAGATTCCGCCGTTTCTGATGCCGATCTACCAGGCGGCAGGCATCGAGTACGACGTGCCGTGGCCGGTGCTGGCGGCGATCAACGAGATTGAGACCGACTACGGGCGCAACCTGTCGGTGTCATCCGCCGGCGCGGTGGGTTGGATGCAGTTCTTGCCCTCGACGTTCAAGCGCTGGGGCGTGGACGCCAACGGCGACGGCGTGGCCGACCCCTACAACCCGGTCGATGCCATCTTCTCAGCGGCTCGCTACCTGCACGCCGCGGGAGCTTCCAAGAGCATTTCGCGGGCGGTCTTCGCCTATAACCACGCGGACTGGTACGTGCAGTCGGTGCTCCTGCGCGCCCAGCTGATCGAGGGGATCCCCTCACGGCTGATCGGGGCGCTGTCGGGCCTGGTGCAGGGTAATTTCCCGGTCGCGGCGCCGGCCAAGTACGCCGACAGCTCGGTTCTGCGCTTGGCCCATCGTCGCGTGAAGAGCGGAAACGCCGCTCGGGTGATTGAGTCGGGCTCCAGCCAGGGGACTTCGATCTTCGCCAAGGCGGGGTCCCCGGTGATCGCCGTCAACGACGGGCGGATCGTCAACGTCGGCCACAGCGCCAAGCTCGGTCACTACATCCAGCTTCAGGATCAGACCGGCAACGTCTATACCTACAGCCAGATGGGTCGGGTCTCCAAGTCCTATCCCGTGCCCAAGCCGGTCAAGCTCAACGCCAAGGACTTCGCCCGGGAGTTCGCCGCCCCGGCCGGGAAGCCGCCCAAGACCGCCGCCAGCGCGGGCGCCCAGAGCGCGTCACCGCCGGCGACGGTGTCGGCCCATAAGGCGGGGATTCATAAGCTGGCCAAGGTCAAGACCGGCAGCAGCGCCAAGCCGCTCAGCCTGCCGGTCAAGCCCCCCACCCCCGCATCGGGGTCAAACGCCGCAGCGGCTCAGCCGACGCAAGGGATGGTCAAGGAGCGCCTGTTCGCCAACCCGTCGCGGGCGGCCTCCTACGCCGCCGGTGGCAACCTTCAGCTCAAGAGCTCCAGCCAGCAGATCTCGAGCTTTGAGAACTACTTCTCCCATGCCCTGCACCTGGCCAAGAACCAGTACACGCTCAAGCCTTTGCGCAAGGGCGCGATCGTGATCGCGGGCACGATCCTGGGACGGGTCGGGGGGCCCTCGCAGAAGGTGTCCTCTCACCTGTACTTCACCGTCCGTCCGGCCGGCAAGAAGGCCCCACTGATCGACCCCAAGCCGATCCTGGACGGCTGGAAGCTTCTGGAGGCCACCGCGGTCTACCGGGCCGCCGGGGTGGACCCGTTCTTCGGGCCCGGGGCCAAGAATCCCTCGGTCGGACAGGTGCTGCTGATGAGCAAGGCCCAGCTGACCCAACGGGTGCTCTCCGATCCCCACGTGCAGATCTACAACTGCGGCCGGCGTGACATCGCGGCCGGCAGCATCGACCGCCGCATCATGGCCACGATCGAGTTCCTCTCGGCCTCGGGGCTCGACCCCTACGTCTCGGGCCTGAAGTGCGGGCACAGCCTGACCGGCCGCAGCGGCACCGACGCCGCTGGCGCCACCGGCTCGAGCGTCGACATCTCGAAGGTCAACAACATCCCCATGCTCGGTCACCAGGGACCCGGGTCGATCACCGACCTCACCATCCGTCGCCTGCTCACGCTGCAGGGCGGCATGCGTCCCGACCAGATCATCAGCGCCCAGGGCTACAAGGGCCAGTCCAACACGATTGCCCTGCCCGACCACAAGAATCGCCTGCAGGTCACCTTCACGCCGTACTACGGCAACAACAAGAAGCTCTCCCAGCAGGTCAAGACCCTGCTGCGACCGGGACAGTGGGTCCAGCTGATCAACCGCATCAGCCAGATCCCCGAACCGATCGTCCCCATCGCGCCCAGCCAGTACGCGATTCGCGTCGGGCACCGCTGACCCCCCCGGCCGGCCTCCCGCTGCGGTGAGTGCGTCACCGTCCCTGTTTCGCTTCGCCCAGGTCGAGCTGCCGTGGCGGCTCGGCCCTCCGGATGGCCGTTATCTCCTGCGCCGCCCCGGGGGGCCGCAGGAGCCACCCACGCACGTGATCGTGTTCGCGACCCTCGGGGCCCCTGAGCGCAGACGGCTGGGCGCCCGGCGCAAGGTGCGCGACGCTCCCGCGGATCCCGAGCCCACGCCGGTCAGCACGGGGCGGGCCACAGTGATCGATGTCGACGCGCCCCTGACCAGCGTCGAGCAGGCGCAGGCGTGGCTGGCCGACGCTTCAGAGCCCGAGTTCGAGGCCGCTCTGCTGGTCCTCAACCGAGCCCTGCACGCCTTCCGCCTGGTCACGGCCGACCCGTACCTGCACCCCGTGGGACGCGCCCAGGCGCTGGTCGCTCGGCTGGGCTACGGCGACGGGGAGCAAGTCGCCGATGGCCTGTGGACCGCCGCTCGCAAGCTCGATCCGGCCCAGCGCCGCCAGCGTCGCTCCCAGGTTCTGGTGCCCCAATCGCGACTGGCCGCGGTGCTGGGAGCGCGGGAGCAGGGCCTGGCCTGCGAGGAGCTGAGCCTGCGCGCCCGGGTCGACCTCGATCTCGACCGTCCCCGGGAGGCTGCTCTACAGGTCCTCGTTGCCCTGGATGCCGCCGTGGCCGAGCTGAGCGCCGATCCCACTGCCCCCGCTCTGGCCGAGCGCCTGACCGAGCTGCGGGCTAAGCGTGAGGCGGTCGCAGCGGCCGCCCAGGCTGCCCTGGGGGGCGGGTTATCCGAGGAGGAGCGTGAGACGGTGGACTTCACGCTCGGCCGGATCGAGGCGGCGCTCCGGGCCCGCGCGGTCCAGAATGCGTGAAGGCCCGGTGGTCAGGGCGACGCTGAGCTGGCCTGCCTGACGGTGACCAGGCCGAGAAGCTCGACCACGGCGCTGAGCTCATCGACCACGTCTCCCCCGGCCCGTACCGCGGCGTCAGCGTCATACGGCGTCCGCCCCTGGGTGACGATGGCCACCTGGCCGCCGGCGGCCAGCGTGACGGCCGGTAGCTGAGCGACGGGATAGACCTCCAAGGAGGAGCCCACACACAGCAGCAGGTCGGCGCGGGCAGCCAGGGCGTGGGCGCGGCGCAGCGCGTCCTCGGGCAGGTGCTCGCCGAACAGCACCACGTCGGGCTTCAGCGCCCGGCCGCAGTGGCAGCGCGGCACGCCGGCGGCGTCCGCGCGCTGACGGGCCCGCACGTCGCTGAGGCCAAAGCGCTGCCCGCACTCGAGGCAGGAGGAGTGATCGATCGTCCCGTGGACCTCGACCAGCTCGCGGGTCCCGGCTCGCGTGTGCAGTCGATCGATGTTCTGCGTGATCACCGCCTTGAGCCGACCCGCGGCCTCCAGCGTGGCCAGGGCCTCGTGCGCCCGGTTGGGGCGCTTGTCCTCCAGGGTCTGGAAGCGATCGCCGTAGAAGTGCCAGAAGCGCTCGGGATCACGGCGGAAGACGTCGATGTGGGCGACCTCCATCGGGTCCACCTTGGCCCACAGGCCGGTGGCCGGCGAGCGGAAGTCGGGGATCCCTGAGGGCACCGAGATACCGGCGCCGGTCAGGGCCACGACCACCTCGCCGGCCCCGATCAGCTCGGCCAGACGGACGGCCTCGGCGCTGGCCGTGGGCGTGCTCACGTACCCCGGAAGCGGGGCGTCCGCTTCTGCACGAAGGCCGAGATTCCCTCCCGCGCGTCCTCGGAGGCAAAGGCGGTCACAAAGCCCTGCTTCTCAGCTTCGATCCCCGTGTCGAGGTCGCCGCCGGCCGAGACGCGCTTGATCTGCTCGATGGCCAGCGGAGCCTGCCCGGCCAGCTTGTGAGCCCAGGCCAGCGCGGTATCGAAGAGCTCGTGGTCAGGCACGACCCGAGTGACCAGCCCGGCCTCATAGGCCTCCAGGGCGCCCAGCGGCTCGCCGGTCAGGTTCAGCTCCAGCGCCTTGGCCTCCCCCACCAGTCTGGGCAGTCGCTGGGTGCCCCCGAAGCCGGGGATGAGCCCCAGGTTGATCTCCGGCTGGCCGAAGGTTGCCGAATCGGCGGCGATCCTGAAGTCACAGGCCATGGCCAGCTCGCATCCCCCGCCGAAGGCGCCCGCGTTGACGGCGGCGATCGTGGCCACGCCGGAGCGTTCCATGTCGCGCAGCAGCCCGTGCATGTGGTCAAGCAGCTCACGCACGCTGTCGGCGTCCATGGTGGTGAAGGCCTTGATGTCGGCCCCGGCGCAGAACAGCATCGGGTTGGCTGACGCGAAGACCAGGCAGCGGACCCGCCCGCCGGCCAGCACCGCGTCCCACACCGCGCGCAGCGCAGCCACCACCTCGGATGAGATCGAGTTGGCCGGCGGGCGGTCAAGCCAGGCGATGGCCAGAGCGTCGCGGGTCTCGAGCTTCACCGGTCTCTCCTCCCAGCCGGCGTCGGGACGCGGGTAGGGGTAAAAGCCCTGCCCGGCCTTTACGCCGACTCGACCCTGGACAACGAGGCGGCGCAGGATGGCCGGCGGCTCGAAGTGCTCCCCCCACTGCTCGGCCGCCTGCTCCAGGCGTCGCAGCATAATGTCGAGGCCGAGCTGGTCGGCGCGCTGAAACGGCGGTGGCGTGATACCCGCTCCGGCCATCATGCCCAGGTCGATGTCCTTCATCGCCGCGACCCTGTCCTCCAGGACCAGGCAGCTCTCAACCAGCGCCTTGAGCCTGAAGCGGTCAACCAGCTCCTCGGTGGGGCTCGCCGTCTCGGTCATGGGCGTCTAGGCGCCGTGGTCATAGAAGCCCTTTCCGGTCTTGGCCCCCAGGTCACCAGCGGCGACCAGATTCTGCAGCTCCCGGTGCACGAAGAAGCGATCTCCATAGGCCTCATGGAGGTGCTGGGCCACGTGCAACACCGTGTCCAGGCCGAGCAGATCGGCCAGGTAGAACGGCCCTGTCGGGGCTAGCTTTGACTCGGCCACCAGCTGATCGAGCTCGGAGACCGGTGTACCGGTCGCCTCCTGGTGGCGCCACAGCTCCGACACGCTGGAGTTGAGGATCCGGTTGACCACGAAGCCCGGCGTCTCACCGCAGCGAATCGGCATCTTGCGGATCGCCGAGGCAAAGTTCATCGCCGCCTGTGAGGTCTCAGGCGAGGTGTCATCGCCCTCGATGACCTCAATCAGCCGTGTCCTGGCGGCCGGATAGAAGAAGTGAAAGCCGACCACCTTCTCGGGTCGACTCGTGGCCTCACCGATCTCAGTGATCGACAGCGCCGAGGTGTTGGAGGCGAGAATCGCGTGCCCGGGGGTCACCTCGTCGAGCTCGGCGAAGACCGCCTGCTTGACCTCCATCCGCTCCGGGACCGCCTCGATCACGAAGTCCACATCGCCGAAGTTCTCATACCCGGTGCTGCCGGTGATCAAAGCCAGCTTTGACTCAAGCTCGGCCGCGTCGAGCTTGCCGGCGTCCACCTGGGCCTGCCACAGCCCCCGCGCCTTGACCAGCGCCCGCTCGACGCAACTCAGATCGAGGTCCTTGAGCACCACGGCCACGTCGGCAGACGCGATCGCCTGGGCGATCTCCCCACCCATCGTGCCTGCCCCGACCACGGCGGCTTTGAAGACGAACATGAGCCGGCGTGAGTCTAGTGCTCAGGTGCGGGGCGCTCCCGAGCCGCCTGAAGCTCGACTCCGAAGCGCCTGACCGTGGCCTGGAGCGAGGCCGTCATGGCCCGGCGGATGAACAGCAGGTCGACCAGGGGCGAGACGATCGTCCGGTTACGCAGCTGGTAGTCCAGCTCCAGGCGGACCTCAACGCCCTCATCGCTGGGGGTGAAGCTGACCCGCTGCTGACCGCGGATGGAAGTGTCTGTGACCTCGACCAGCTGCCCGCGCAGGGGGTCATGCACGACGACGCGCTCGGTGACGCGTCCGCGGCCCGCCGGACCCGACTCCCAGGTCACCGCGGCCCCGGCCCGCGGCCAGGTGCTGTCGACCGACAGCACGCGCTCGCACTCATCGACCCAGTTGGGCCAGCGAGCCGTGTCATACCAGCAGCGCTCAGCCTCGACCACCGTCCCCGCGCAGGCCTGCGTGGCGTGTACCTGACCCATGCTCGGATTGTCGCGGGTCTGAGTGGGCTTGGGAGTAGGCTCCAAGCTGGACATGGCCACCAACCTCCCTGAGGCGCTGGAGCCCTACCCGGAGATCTCCTCCAAGGCCTACGAGCATCCGGCCGACCGGGCGGCGACGGCGGCCCTGAAGGGGGTGCCGATGCTCGATACGGTGGTCCGCAAGCTGATCGAGTTTCGCTACGAACGGGCGCTGCGCCAGTTCTATCTGGGCAACTCGGTCAAGATCTCCGAGCGCCAGCTGCCCGAGATCTGGGCCTCCTACCAGGGGGTCAGCCGTGTGCTGGACATGCCTGCCGAGTACGACCTGTACGTCAGCTCCACTCCGATGCTGGGCTTCAACGCGGCGACGATCGGCTCCCAGAAGCCGATGATCGTGATCGGCGCCCCGCTCGCCCGGGAGCTGGGCGCAGCCGAGCAGCGTGGGGTGATCGCCCATGAGCTCGGGCACATCCTCTCTGACCACGTCATCTACATGACCGCGCTGAACATCCTTCTGCGCGGGGTCAACCTGCCGGGGATCGTCGGGCTGCCGCTGCGCGCGGTGCGCGCAGTCCTGCTCGAGTGGTTCCGGGCCGCGGAGCTCAGCTGCGACCGGGCAGCCACCCTGGCCGTGCGCGACCCACGCATCATCTGCCGCACGCTGATGGTCGTGGCCGGGGGATTGCCCGCCGACCGCCTGGACCTCGACGCCTTCATGGCCCAGGCCATGGAGTACGAGAACTGGGATGACCCTCACGACCGTGTGCGCCGGTTCTTCATCGAGATCGGCGCCACCCACTCCTTCGCCGTGCGCCGGGTGTCGGAGGTCATGCGCTGGGTCCAGAGCGGCGAGTACGACCGGATCATCCGGGGCGAGTACCGCCGGCGAGGGGAAGAGACCCACGTCCGGGAGGAGGCCAGCGATGCGGTGGAGTTCTACGCCGAGCGCTTCCGCGCCCTCTTCCAGGAGCTGGGGGAAAACGTGACCAGCCTGGGGTCCCAGGTCGGCGACGTCAGTCAGCAGGTGGCTGACTGGCTGCGCAACCGGTGATCGCCCACCGGCCGCGCGGGCGGCTGCTCAGGGCCGCCCAGGGGAAGCCCAGACGGCGCGATCCGTTGAGCTGCTCGGTCAGCCAGGCTGCAGCTTGCTCGTGCTGCTCCGCGCGCTTGTGGACGGCGTAGAGCAGGAGGTTGGCGTCGAGCAGCATCAGGGGCTCGAGGGACCGTCCAGCGTCTCCATCGTGTCGGCGATGTTGTCGAAGTTGACCCCGCGGCCAAGGTCATGGGTCTTCTGGCGAAACGTGCACCGACCCGTTGACAAACGAGCAGTAACGATATATCGTTGACGCATCGTTACAGATCCACTCTCAGAAGGACAACCATGACTGCAAGTCCCATTGCCTACGAAGTCCCCGGGCGCCACGCCTGGGCGAGAAGCAAGCGTCGCCGCCACCGCCGCCACGCGATGGCTGCGCTGCGCGAGATGCGCGGCGGTCCCGGGCCGGGACCGTTCGGCGGCGGCCCTCACGCAGGGCCGCATGGCCCGTTCGGAGGCTTCGGCCCCGGTCCCCGAGGCCGGCGGCGGGGGCGTGCGCGCCGCGGTGACGTCAGGCTCGCGCTCCTGCGGCTTTTGGCCGAGGAGCCGCGCAACGGCTACCAGTTGATGCAGGCCATCGAGGAGCGAAGCGGGGGCGATTGGCGCCCCAGCCCGGGATCGGTCTACCCCACCCTGTCCCAGCTCGAGGACGAAGGGCTGGTTCGCTCCACTGAGGCCGACGGCGCGCGTCACTTCGAAATCACCGATCAGGGCCGCTCGCACCTGGAGGAGCGCACCGCCGAGCCCGACCCCTGGCAGATGCCCGAGGGCGGCCATTCGGCCGGTGAGACCCGGCAGCTGATCGGCGCCGTCGCAGCGGCGGCCATGCAGGTCGCTCAGATGGGCGATGAGCAGCAACGCGCCAAGGTGGCCGAGTTGCTCAAGGAGACCCGCCGCG
Source organism: Actinomycetota bacterium (assembly GCA_030948805.1). Classification (GTDB taxonomy): domain Bacteria; phylum Actinomycetota; class Thermoleophilia; order Solirubrobacterales; family Solirubrobacteraceae; genus Palsa-465. The sequence goes on from JALYZQ010000113.1 coordinate 8,113, forward strand.
CCCTGTACCGGATCCTGGCCGAAGACCCCGAGGAGTAAGCGCGTAACGTATCGCTGGCGTGTCGAGCAACGGCCCAGACGGCTCCGGTCCCACGCCGGCGATCGCGGACCCGCGTCATGATATCGTTGGCTATCAATGCCCGATCTGTTGATCCGAGACCTCTCCGAAGCCGACCTGCAGCGGCTCGACGCCCGCGCTCGGGCGCTCGGGCTGTCGCGATCAGAGTACGTCCGTCGCCGCCTGCGCCAGGAGGCTGGCTCAACGCGGCTGACCCTCGAGGACCTGCGCTGCTTCGCTGAGAGCCATGCCGACCTGGCCGACACTTCGGTGATGGCCGGCGCGTGGCGCTGAGCGCTGAGCCTGAGGGTCCCTGGCTGATAGACAAGTCCGCGCTGGTTCGCCTGAGTCGCTCCGTTGACGCGCTCGCCTGGTCACAGCGCATCCAGCGCGGCCTAGTCCGCGTGGCGACCGTCACGCTGCTGGAGGCCGGTTTCTCGGCTCGCTCGGGGGCCGAGATTCGCTCGGGCGCAGACCGCGCGCTGCTTGAGGCGATGCCCGTCGAATACCTCACGCCACGCGCCGAAGACCGCGCCGTCCAGATCCAAGCGATGCTCGCCGAGCGCGGTCAACACCGCGCTGCCGCGATACCCGACCTACTGATCGCCGCCCTGGCTGAATTGGCCGGCCTGTGCGTCTTGCACCACGATCACGACTTCGAGCTCATCGCGGTCCTCACCGGACAGCCGATTGAGACGCTGCGGTGGCAGCCGTGAGAAAACACCCACTTGTCGTGCGCCGGCACGCTACAGCCGCACGGCGACCAGACCGGCGGCCAGCAGCACGAGCGCGAGCCACAGCGCCGACAGAG
>JALYZQ010000115.1 GCA_030948805.1 Actinomycetota bacterium
CAGCCATCCCGCTGCGAGCGCGGGAGACGACCGTGATCGCCGCTCCCCTGTTTCATTCCTGGGGCTACGCCCACATGCTCCTGGGCGCTGCGCTGGCCTCGACCTTGGTCCTGCGCCGCCGCTTTGCTCCGGGCGACACCCTGGCCGTGATGGCCGAGCGTCGGGCCAGCGCGCTCATCGTCGTGCCCGTGATGCTGCAGCGGATGCTCGAGCTGGCCCCCGAGGTGCGCGACGCCCATGACACCAGCGCGCTGCGGGTCATCGCGGCCAGCGGCTCGGCGCTGCCCGGCCCGTTGGCCCAGCGGGTGATGGATGCCTTCGGGGACAGCCTGTACAACCTGTACGGCTCGACCGAGGTGGCCTATGCGTCGATCGCCTCCCCAGAGGATCTGCGCGCCGCGCCGGGGACCGCGGGACGGCCACCGCGGGGCACGGTGGTCAAGATCCTCGATCAGCGCGACCGGGAGCTCTGGCCACCCCAGAGCGGTCGCATCTTTGTCGGCAATGAGATGCTCTTTGAGGGTTACACCGGCGGCGGCGACAAGACGCGGATCGGCACGCTGATGGCCACCGGCGACGTAGGGCACTTTGACTCCGAGGGCCGGCTGTTCGTCGACGGGCGTGATGACGACATGATCGTCTCGGGTGGGGAGAACGTCTTTCCGCTCGAGGTCGAGGATCTGCTGGCCGGCGTGCCCGGGGTCAGCGAGGCGGCCGTGGTCGGCGTCCCCGACGAGGAGTTCGGTCAGCGTCTGCGCGCCTTCGTCGTCGCGCCAGCGCAGGCCGGTCTGGCCGAGGATGACCTCAAGGAGCACGTACGCCGCAACCTGGCTCGCTACAAGGTCCCACGCGAGATCGTGTTCGTGGAGGAGCTGCCACGCAACGCGACCGGCAAGATCCTCAAGCACGAGCTCGACGTCGAGGCTCAGATCCCATAGCCCGCGGTTACTGCGTCCTAAGCTCGGGAGCATGGGCTTGCGCAGCGATGTATTCAATCTCCGCGGGCTTCGGCTGGGGTCGGGCGAGGGGCGCCATCTGACCCTCGACGCGGACCTCGGCGCCTTCGAGCTGGGCGGCGAGCGTTATCAGGTCACGCCGGAGCTGGTGCCGGTCCGGCTCGACGTGTCCAGGACCACGGGCGACGGCTACGCGTTGCGGGCGCGCTTCACGGCGGCATTGAGGGGGCCATGCATGCGCTGTCTGCAGTCCGCCGCGCCGGACTTCGAGGTCGACGCGCGTGAGGTCTCCCAGCCGGACGGCGGTGACGAGCTCGAGTCGCCGTACGTCGATGAGGGCGAGCTGGATCTGCGCTCCTGGGCGCGCGATGCGCTGGCGCTGGCCCTTCCCGCCCAGATCCTGTGCCGCCCGGACTGCGCGGGCCTGTGCGCCGTGTGTGGCATCGAGCTCAGCCAGGCCGGTCCCGAGCATCGGCACGAGCGCCCGCCGGATCCGCGCTGGAGCAAGCTTTCCGAGCTCAAGCTCGACGGCTGACAGTCACGGGCTGGGCCAGCGGCTCCCTGCTAGCCTGCGGCCTCTCATGGCGGTTCCCAAGCAGAAGCAGTCGCACGCCCGGACCGCGCAGCGGCGTGCTCAGCACAAGATCGCGGCGCCGGTCCACAACGCGTGTCCGCAGTGCCACAGCCCTCGGCGTCCTCACCGTGTCTGCCCGGTCTGCGGCAGCTACCGTGGGCGCGAGGTGATCGCCGACGGCGGGCCGTCAGCCGCCTGATCAGGCCGTTCCGGTGGTCACCGTCGCCGTTGATGCGGGCGGGGCGGACCTGGGTCCCGCCGAAGTTGCCGCCGGCGCCGCTCGGGCCGCCGACGCGGGCACGCGGGTGATCCTCTTCGGGCCGGCCCGGGAGATCGGCCCCGTCGCCTCCGGAGTGCAAGTCGTCGATGCTCCGGTGTCGATCGCCAAGGCCACTGACCCGGCCTACGCGGTGCGCTCCACGCCCGAGGCCTCGATCGTCCAGGCCGCCCGCGCCGTTGCCGACGGTCGTGCCCAGGCGCTGGTGTCCGGTGGCTCAACCGGCTCGGCCCTGGCCGCCGGGCTGTTCAACCTGCGCCGTGATCGAGGCATCTACCGTCCGGCCCTGGCGCTGCCCGTGCCGATGCCCGGCGCCGCGCCGGTGCTGCTGCTCGACGTGGGGGCCAACGTCACCTGCCGCCCTGAGCACCTGGTCCAGTTCGCGCACATGGGGTCGGCTTTCGCCCAGGCGGTGATGGGGATCGGCTCCCCGCGCGTCGCCCTGCTCTCCAACGGCGAGGAGCCGGCCAAGGGCACGCCGGACCTGGTCATCGTGCACGAGCAACTGCGCGGCGAGGCCGGAACGGGGCTGAACTTCGTCGGCAACATCGAGGGCACACAGGTCACCGACGGGGCCGCCGACGTGATCGTCATGGATGGCTTCACGGGAAACATCACGCTGAAGCTGATTGAGGGCGTCTCCGGACGTACGCTGCGCGCGATCCGCGAGGTGGCGCTCAGCTCCAGCCGAGCCAAGCTCGGCGGGTGGTTGCTGGCGCCGTCAGTGCAGAAGCTGCGCGACCAGATCGATCCCGAAGGCCCCGGGGGGGCCTACATGCTCGGCCTGCGCCGGCTCGGTGTCGTCGCTCACGGGCGCTTCTCGCGGCGCGGATTTGCCCGGGCGATCGAGGTCGCGGCCCGCGGAGTCCAAGAAGACGTGGTCGGAAAGACGCGGCAGGCCCTGCAGACCGCGGGCGCCCTGCGCACGCCCGCCCCGGTGGGCGCCGGGAGCGGGGATGACTAGCCGGCGAGGGCCGCTAGGCCCGTCCGAGGCGCCAACTACGGTGTCAGCTCGATGACGCGCGACGCCGTCTTCTCGCTGATCCGCGGGCACCTGGTCGATGAGCTCGAGGTGGATCCGGGCTCGGTCCAGGAGTCCACCCGGTTTCGCGAGGACCTGGAGGCCGACTCTCTGGACCTGTACACGCTCGTGCAGGAGCTCGAGGACTCCTACGGGGTCAAGATCTCCGA
>JALYZQ010000070.1 GCA_030948805.1 Actinomycetota bacterium
TCAGTGGCGAGCGCCCGGCAGGAAGGCCGAGCGCACGCCACCCCAGGCGTGCGGGCTAGTGGCGGCGCGTGCGGATTCTGTGCACGATTTCACAGCCGTGCCTTCTGGCGTAGCGCATGCGGCGCCGCGTGACGTAAGCCACGTCCCTGCCGGGTCCGCCGTTTGCGTACGCGGCTCGTCCGCCGACGTACAGCCGGTCCTTGCCGCGCCCCCCGTAGACGTGGCCCTTGCCGTTACGGACGAAGATGCGGTCGTTGCCCGCGCCCCCGTAGACATTGGAGCTCCCGCCCTGGACGGAGATGCGATCGCTGCCTGCGCCCCCGTAGACGCGCTGCTTGCCCTTGCCGGCCCAGATGCGATCGTTGCCGGCACCGGCGTCGATGCAGTCATTGCCACCCCGACCGGCGATCCGGTCACGGCCGGCCAGCCCGAGTATGCGATCGGCGTGCCGGGTGCCGTTGATCCGATCGGCCCGTCGGGTGCCCACGACCGCGAACTTGGGTCCTGGTCCGTGTAGGCAGGCGCTGCGGTACCTCTTGCGGGCCACTGAGAGCGCGAGCACCGTACCGCCGGTGGGACCCATGAACGGGCGGCTGACGACGATGTCCTGCCGGCCCGGCTGCACGATCTCACACAGCTGTGTGCGGGCGATCAGGGTCGAGCCGTTCGGGCAGGCCCCCAGATCCGCTCGCGTCTGTCCCGAGCCCGGCACCCCGGCGCCCGCGGTTCCGGCGCAGCCGTTGCTGGCCGTCAAGGCCACCTGGGCTTCGCCGAGAACGTAGTCGCCGACCCCGGCGATGTGCTCGAAGACCAGCCGTTCGGTCCGCGAAGTCGCGGTCTGAACCTTCTGGTTGATGGTCACGTAAGAGCCACCGCCGAGCTGCGTGGTCTGCTCGGCACCTGGACTCGACGGCCTGACCGTCTGGCCGTTGACGACCGCCAATGAGACGTCGGCGCTTCCAGAAGAGACGGCCTTACCGTTGACGCAGGTGTAGGTCGCCCGAGCCTGGGCCGGACCGGCGACCGACACCGTGCTGCTGGTGTTGGTGATCCGCCCCCCGTCGGTCGAAGCCAGCGCGGCCGCGCCGGGCACGATTGCGCCGGTGCTCTGATCGGCGGTATTCGTGGAGTACGTGTAGGCGCCGGCGGGCCCGGCATCGGCGGTGTTGCCGTTGCCGGCGTTGCCGGTGCTGCCGGGGCTCGCTCCCGCGCTGTCGGTGGCACACGGAGTCCCCGCTCGGTTGGCGACGTACGGCTCGAGGGTTGGCAGCGGGGCACTGGGCCGTGTCGCGGAGACACTCGCCCGGCAGGCGAACGGGTTGCGGGTCGCGGCCTGAGCCAACCCCGCGGACATGAACGTCAACAGCAGTGCGGCCAGCGGCATCCCTGTCCGCCAAACCGTTCTATGGGACATCATCAAATCGCCTCCCGTGGCTTCTGATCCGCGTTAGTGCGGGTCGTAATCGCACTTCGTCCTGACACGACCATGCCCGCTACCCCGGAGATCAGTGCAACGTGTGGACAAAAGGCCGAGCCGCGGAAGCCGTGATGAAGAGCCATGGGGAGCTTTGGCGCCGGCTACCTCAGAACGTGGGTGGGGATTGCAGGGCCACGGTCAGTGGTTGCGGGGTGCCGGACTGCGGCTGCTCGGCGCAGCAACGGCTGGCTGGACCCGGACGGACCGCCCGCCCGGGTCCTGAGTCAGCGAGGTTGATTGCCGTCTCGGCGCAGAGCCCGAGCGGGGCCCACCCAGCAGGGCGAGGAAGACCACGGCGACGCCGAGTGCAACAAGCGCGCTGAGGGCGATGAAGCCGATCTCCACCGCCCGGCCGAGCTTGGACACCGTGTCCGGGGCGCGCGTTGAGGTGGGCATGATGTGATCCCACGAGCCGTCCCGTGCTGACTAGCTCGTCACTGCTGGGGTGTGGTGGGTGTCGCCGGTACGGTGCTGGGACACGGCGAGGGCTCCCCCGAGGCACACGATCGAGAGGGCGACCCCCCCGGCGGCGCCGATGCCGGCATCAGCCCAGTCAAACCCGCTGCTGTGTGCGGTTACACGCACGACCGTTGGCGGGGGGCTCACCGGCGCGCTGGCTTTGGCCGCTTCGAGGGCTGCTCGCGTGCTCGCCACAGGTTGCAGAGCGACATGGGAGCCGCCCGAGTTGGCATCGGGCAGCGCCCAGGCCGGCGCGGCGCTGGTGCCGAGCGCGACCGCCAGCAGGGCGCCGATGCTGATGCGGTGGATAGTGGTCATGGCGACTGCCTCCTTGGTTGTCGACCGCCGTGTGCGATCCGATGAGGAGAACGATCAGTTGTGCGGGTGCAGAAGCGGTTGACGGCGGTCGACGGCTGGTAAACGCGCCGTGGGACCAGGCCTTTGAGGGTCGGCGCTCGGTGGTAGCGTTGACCGCGGGGCATATCGGGTGATCGAGTTTCGAGTCCTGGGATCGCTTGAGGTGGTCGAGGGAGACCGCCGGTTGGCGCTCGGTCGCCCCCAGCAACGGGCGCTGCTGGCGGTGCTGCTGGTGCATCGCGGCGAGTTCGTCTCGTCCGATCGTCTGGTCGACGAGCTGTGGGGGGAGCAGGCGCCCCTGAGCGCGACCAAGATCATCCAGGGGTACGTCTCGAACTTGCGCAAGGTGCTGGGCGAAGGGCTCCTCGTCACCGGGGGGCACAGCTACGCGTTGCGACTTGAGCCTGACCAGACCGACGTGGATCGCTACGAGTCGCTGGTCACTGAAGGCCAACGCGTGCTGCGCGACGGCGATGCGCGAACCGCCGCCGCGCTGCTGCGGGAGGGCCTGGAGCTGTGGCGTGGTCCACCGTTGGCCGACTTTGCCTACGAGTCGTTTGCCCAAGCTGAGATCGCCCGGCTACAGGAATCACGGCTGGCGGCTCTGGAGGAGCGCATCGACGCTGAGCTGGCGCTCGGCGAGCATGCACGGCTGGTGTCCGAGCTGGAGGCGCTCGTTCGCGAGCACCCGCTCAGCGAGCGCTTGGTCGGTCAGCTGATGCTTGCGCTATACCGATCGGGTCGCCAGGCCGACGCGCTGGAGAGCTATCGCGTCGCCCGGGGGCGGTTGGTGGAGGAGCTCGGGCTCCAGCCCGGCCGCGAGCTTCAGGAGCTCGAACGAGCGATGCTGACCCAGGACCCAGCGCTTGACGCGCCGGCGCGCCCCCCGATTCAGAAGCTGCGCCTGAGTGGCAGGCGCGCTTGGGGGGGCGGCGCCTTGATCGCTGCCGGCGGAGCCGTGCTGCTCGCTGTCCTGGTCGCCGTCGGGCTGAGGTTGGCTGGCTCCGGTGAAGGGACGGTTCAGGTGGCGCCCAACTCGCTGGCCGCGATCGACACCGCTAC
>JALYZQ010000083.1 GCA_030948805.1 Actinomycetota bacterium
GTCGCGTACGGCAGAGCTTGGACCAGGGCTCGGAGACGGGCACCGACGGCGAAGGCGTTGGTCAGGAGGTCGCGCTCGGTGAGCGGCTGTTCACCATCTCAGTCGACCCGCAGCTGGCCATGGAGGAATACCTGAAGGTCAAGACCGGGGCCGTCGGGCAGGCGCTGGGATCGAGCCGCCTGTTCAACGCCTTCGCTCTGGCCACTCCGGGGATGCGTGAACTGCTGAGCATCGGCAAAGTGTGGGAGCTCTCCCAGGACCGGCGGCGCACGGACGGCGCCCAGGCCTATGACCTGGTCATCGTCGACGCCCCGGCCGCCGGCCACGGCGTCGGCATATTGCGCACGCCGCGCACCTTCGCTGAGATCGCCCGCGTGGGACCAATTGCCCATCAGGGCCGCACGATCGCGGCCACTATCGCCGACCCGGAGTTCACGGCCGTGGTCGCGGTGAGCACGGCCGAGGAGATGCCGGTCAACGAGACGCTGTGGCTACGCGACGCGCTGGCCGCCGACCACCTCGGCCTCGACGCGGTGATCGTCAACGCGCTCTATCCCCACCGCTTTGCCTCCGGCGAGCGGTCAAAGCTGAACAAGGCCCGGGCACGGGCCGAGTCCCCGCTGGCCGGCGCCGCCCTCTCGGCCGCGCTGTCCCAGCAGGCCCGGGCCCAGAGCCAGACCACCGAACTGGCCCGCCTGCGCGAGGGCCTGAGCATGCCGCTGGTCGAGCTTCCCTATCTGTTCGCCGAGCAGATAGGTCAGCCCGAGCTCGACCAGCTGGCTGACGCGCTGGACGCCGGCCTGCGCGAGCCTGTGGCTGCCAAGGCCAAATCGTGAGCCGAGCGTCGACGTCGCCGGCCGCCCGCCGCGGTGGTTCCGGAGGACTGAGTGAGCTGCTGGAGGGCAAGCGGATCTGCGTCTGCGGCGGGTCGGGCGGAGTGGGCAAGACGACGACTTCAGCCGCCGTCGCCCTGGGCATGGCGGCCCGCGGCGCCAAGGTGGCGGTGGTGACGATCGACCCCGCCAAGCGCCTGGCCAACGCGCTGGGCCTGCAGGAGCTCGAGAACGAGCCCCGACGCATAGAGCCCGAGCGTCTGGCTGGAGCGCTCGAGATGCGCGGCGAGCTGTGGGCGATGACGCTCGACCCCAAGCGGACCTTCGACGAGCTGATCGACCGGATCGCCCCAGACCCTGAGCGTGCGCAGGAGATCAAGGCCAACCGGGTGTACGGCGAGCTGTCGACCGCGGTCTCAGGCTCGCAGGAGTTCACCGCCGTGGCCAAGCTCTATGAGCTGGATCGTGACGGGGACTTCGATCTCCTGGTCCTCGACACTCCTCCGTCGCGCAACGCGCTTGACTTTCTCGACGCCCCGGGACGCCTGACCTCATTCTTGGAGGGCCGGGCGCTGAAGGCCTTCCTCCGTCCCACGGGCGTGGGCATGCGGGTGCTGGGACGCGGCGCGGCGCCGTTCCTCGGCGCGATGCGGAAGGTGACGGGGATGGATCTGCTCACTGACCTCTCGACCTTCTTCTCGCTCCTGGGGGACATGACCGATGACTTCGGGGAGCGGGCCGCCCAGGTCGAGAAGCTGCTCCGTGCGCCGACCACGGCCTTCGTGCTCGTGACCTCGGCCCAACAGGCCGCTATCGAGGAGGCGATCTGGTTTCGACGCACGCTGAGTGAGAGCGGACTGCCCTTCGCCGGCGTGATCGTCAACCGCGTCCATCATGACCTTCTCGGTGAGGCCGAGCCCGACGTCCGGGGCGCCCTGGACAAGCTCACCGGCCTCGACCACGACCTGGCCCAGCGCGTGGCGGCCAACTTCGCCCAATACCACCTTCTCGCCCGGCGCGACCGGCGCGGGGTGCAGCGGTTACGCGATGAGCTCGGCGACTATCCCCTGCTGCTTGTCCCCTATCTCGACGACGACATCCATGACGTCGAGGGACTGCTGCGGCTGCACCGCTTCCTGTTCGCCTCCGATCAGGAGCGCGAGCGTCTGATCGCGGGGGTCGTGGCCTGAGCCGTAAGCCTGGATCCAGGCTAGGCCGTGCTCTCCAGAACCAGCTCCGGCCCGCCGGCGCCCGTCCACGTCGACCAGTCCAGCAGAATCGCCGGCCAGCGCTCGGCGATCACCTCTTCCTCGGCATCCCGCACCACCAGCTGGCGCTGGTGCAACAGCTCCCACACCGCCTGCTCGGCCAGGGCCAGCTGCTCGCTGGCTCGCCAGCGGGGATACTCAGCCACGATCAGCGCCACCACCTCGGGGAAGCCGACCGGCGTGCGGGCGGCAGCGACGATCGCCGCCTTGATCACCTCCACCGTCGAGCGACCCTCGGCTCCGCGCTGAGCCTCGGCCAGGACGGTCTCCGTCACCTCCTGGGAGCTACGCCCGACGTTGGCCCATCCTCGCCCGAGGCCAATCTCCCCCAGCCCCAGCTCGGGGCCTTCGTAGATCGTCAACGTGGCCTTTGGTGGCGACCAGCTGCGATCTTCGTGGCGCACCTCGCGGCCACTGACCCACGGCCGGGCGAAGCGGCGGTCCAGCTCCTCCCGCGTCAGGTTGAAGGCGCGGGCGACGTGGGGGAATTGACGCAGCTCGAGATGGAACACGACTCAAGGTTGGCAGCTGCGCACGCGGTCCGACGGTCGGTATCGTCAGGCCGCCCATGGCCAGCTCGGCAACCACGGACCGCCGGGCGCTGGCGGCGATCTTCGCCGGCGGGGCCCTCGGTGCGGCGGCGCGCACCGGTCTCGGTCAGCTGGCGCCGAGCCACGCCGGCCACTGGCCATGGGTCACGTTCTCGGTCAACGTGGTCGGCTGCCTGCTGCTGGGCTACCTCGTCACCCGTTTGCAAGAGCGCCTGCCCGTCACGGCCTACCGCCGACCGTTCTGGGGCACCGGGTTCTGCGGCGGGTTGACCACCTTCTCGACGTTCCAGCTCGAGCTGCTGAAGATGCTCGACCATGGTGAGCTGGCGCTGGCCGTCATCTATGGCATGGGTAGCGTGCTGGCCGGCTTTTTGGGCGTGACGCTGGGCACGGCCGTGGTCCGCCGCGCTCGCTTGACGTGGTGATCACCGCCCTGCTGGTGCTGGGGCTGGGCGGCGCCGGAGCGGTGGCTCGGTTTCTCGTCGACGGACTGGTGCAGCGCCGCAGCAGCGGTGAATTTCCGTTCGGGACGCTGGTCGTTAACCTCGGAGGGTGCTTGGTCCTCGGCCTCTTGACGGGGCTGAACGCCTCCTCGCAGACCACGCTGCTGGCCGGGACGGCCACGGTCGGCTCCTACACCACGTTCTCGACCTGGATGCTCGAGACCCACCGACCGGCCCAGGCCGGCGAGTCCCCGCTGGCCTGGGGAAATGTGATCGTGTCGCTGGTCGCCGGCTTGGCCTGCGCGGCCCTGGGCCGCCGGCTCGGGATGGCGCTGTGAGGACTTCCGCCCTGAAGCTCAGCGTGTACTTCTCCGAGCGTGAGCGGGCCGCCGGCTCCTATCTGGCCGACGCCCTGCACTCCGTATATGAGACTCACCAGGTCCACACCAGCGTGCTGCTGCGCGGCGCCGACGGCTTCGGCGCGCATCACCACCTGCACACCGACCGCCTGCTCAGCGCGTCGGAGAACCTGCCCGCGGTGTCAATCGCCGTCGATGCCCGTGAGCGGATCGAGGCGGCGCTGCCCGAGGTCAGAGCCCTGACGGCGGGCGGCGGCTTGCTCACGCTGGAACGTGCCACGCTGCTCAGCGGCTCTGAGCTCCGGCACCTGGCCTTCCCTGCCGGGCCTGAGACCCCGGTCAAGCTCACCCTGTATGGAGGGCGGGGAGCTCGGACCGGCGGTCAAGCCGGGTACGTGACCGCCGTCGCCCGGCTGGCCTCCGAGCGCGCCGCGGGGGCTTCGGTGCTGCTGGCCGTCGACGGGATGCTCCATGGTCGGCGGCGCCGGGCGCGCTTCTGGGCCCGCAACGCCGAGGTGCCCCTGATGCTGATCGCCATCGGCAGCTCAGCCCGCCTGGCCGCCGCGCTGCCCGCCCTCCTGGACGCGCTGGACGAGCCTGTGGCCACGCTTGAGCGGGTTGCGGTCTACAAGGCCGCCGGTCAGGCCCACCTCGCGCCCGCGGAGGTTCCCGAACGCGACGCCAGCGGGCTGGCCAACCGGCAGAAGCTCACCGTGCATGTAGAGGAGCGCGCGACCCACGGCGGCCGTCCAGTGCACTCCGAGCTGCTCCTGCGCCTGCGCGGGGCCGGCGTGGCCGGAGTCACGGTGCTGCGCGGCGTCCGGGGCTTCTACGCCGACCGTGAGCCCTTCGCCGACCGCTCACACTCCCTGCGGCGCAACGTTCCCGTGCTCGTGGTCGCCATCGACAGACCGGCCCGCGTCCGGGCCTGGTGGCCGCTGGTCGACGAGCTGACCGCCGAGCACGGGCTGGTCACGGGTGAGCTGGTCCCGACGGCGGTTCCAGCGGCCCCTCGCTGAGACGCGATGGCCTTAAAGCAGAACGAGCGGGTCTCAACGACTCGCTCGTTTTGCTGATCGCGCTCCCCCTAACTACATACGAGCCCCAGGACTTACGTGTTGTGCCTGGCGGGCAAAACACTCCCGGCCTCTATCGAGACCGAGTAGGGAGCGGTCAGCCCTGAGGTTATCGCGCCCGGACGGGCGACGTGGCACCATGGCTGGGCGTTGGCCCAACCTCAGGCGCGGAGTCGGCGTCGGGGGCCGGCGCGCCGACCGCTTCGGCCAGCAGGCCGTCGGCGACGGCACGCAGATCGCTGTCCAGGTGACCGCAGAGCGCGTCGCGGAGGATCGCCCGCAGGTTCTCGGCCAGCTCCTCCACGCGTGCGTCGACTCCCGACCCCGCCGGAGCGATCCCGGTGACCACCGAACGCTCGAGCGAGATGGCTTGTGCCGTGCGCTGAGCCAGCCCCGCGCGCTCGTCGGGTGAAGCGCAGATCACCGACAGTCGCTGGGCCAGACGCCCACTCGCTGCTCCCTCGGGCTCAAGCAGGGCCCGCAGAGCGAGGAGGTAGTCAGTCAGGGCCTCGAAGGCCGACAGTCGCTCGCAGCCCATCTCGAAGCGGGAGAGCGCCCAGGCCAGCTCCCCGCCGCCGGGCAGACGGCGCGTCACCAGGTCATAGAAAGCACGCAGCTCATCCTCCTGCGCGGCCGGGACGAGCGTCAGCAGGCGCGGCCGGCCGCTGGTCCCGATGGCCACGGGCCTCCAACTCCCGGCCGCATTGCGCGCCCAGCCCACCGGGCCGACCGCATACCCACCCCGCTCGAACAGCCTCAGGGCGGTGAGGATGCGTCGGAAGCGCACGCGGGCGACCGCTATCGGAGGCCGGGCCGAGCGTTCCTGGTCGAGGGCCAGTAGCGCCAGCACGTTGGGCTCCTCCCCGTCTCCCCACACCGCGTCAGCCGGAGCCCCGGCCAGCGCGTCACCGCGGATCAGCGACAGCCCAGCGCCCAGGGGCAGCTCGATCGTGCCCGGATCCAGCGCCATGCCCAGCACGGGAGCGATGACGGTGGCCGTGCAATGCCCCTCGTACAGCGCTCGCTCCAGGTCGGCGTAGGCCGCCTCGAAGTGCGCGGGCTCAAAGCCGAACTCACTGCGATCCGCGAACACGCAGGCCAGGAACGTGCTCAGCACGGCGCGGGCCTGCACCCCCGCCTCGGGGGCGACGCGGAGGCGACCGTGCTCCTGGAGGTAGACCTCGAGCGCGTCGGAGCCCGCCAGCGCACCCAGGGCCGGTGCCCACGCGGGTAGCGCGCCCAGCTCATCGAGCCGCTGCTCGATGAAGCGACCGGTCAGCGGGCGGTAGCAGTACAGCGGCGCGCTGCCGCCCCGTGCCTCATCGATCTCAAAGGGCATCTCGGCCCCGCTGGCCAGCTCGGCGGAGAGCCGGCCGCTGGCTTCGACGGCCAAGGCCTCCAGCCGGTGATGCAGGGCGGTATTGCGCACGGCCGCCGATTCTTCGCCCGCGGCAGAGATCCTCCCGGCGGCAGAATCCGCCCGCCCCGGCCGGGGCGTCAGTCGGCGCGTTCGATCTCGGTCAGGTGCGCGACGTTGGCCGCGTCGTCGGGATCCGGACTCGGATCAGCGGTAAACCAGGCATCGAGGATCTCGCTGAGCTCGGCCTCAGAGGTGGAGCGCAGGCTCAGAGCGAGCACATTGGCGTCGTTGTAGCGCCGCGCCCCGGCCGCCGTGCCCGCGTCCGGGCACAGGGCCGCCCGTATCCCGGGGACCTTGTTGGCGGCGATCGAAGCCCCCGTGCCCGTCCAGCAGGCCACGATGGCCTGCTCGGCCCGGCCGTCGGCAACGTCACGGGCGGCCCGCTCACTGGCCCACGCCCAGTCTGAGCGCTCGTCGTCGGCATAGGCACCGTGGGCCACCGGCTCATGCCCACGCGCCCGCAGCTGGGCCACCATCTCGGTGGCCACGCCCGTCAGCTCGTCGGCGGCGACGGCGATCCGCAACTCAGCGGTCTCGGCACTAGGCGGCGACGACGGCGGGCTCGCGGGCCGGCTCGCAGTCCGCGCCCAGCCATTCCCGCCCGTAGGCGCGCATGTCCTCGATCAGGGGGGCCAGTGCCCGACCCTTGTCGGTGAGCACGTACTCAACGCGCGGCGGAACCTCGGGAAAGGTCTGGCGCTCCACGATTCCCTCTTCCTCGAGGGCGCGAAGGCGCAGGGAAAGAGTGCGCGGGCTGATGCCCTCGAGCGAGCGCTCAAGCTCACAGAAGCGGGAACGGCCTTCGGCCAGATCCCGGATCACCAGCAGGGTCCACTTCCCGCACACGATCTCGGCGGTCCGGCAGACCGGACACGTGTCTTTGTCAACCATCTCTATGCCCATTCTAGCGCAATGCTTCACCAACTGAAGCGGCGCGGCCTACCTCAGGCGATGCGGCCTACCTCAGGCGACGTCGCGCAGCTTCTGGGCTTCGGCCAGTGACTGGAGCTTCTTGAGTGACTGGTTCTCGATCTGGCGGATGCGCTCACGAGTGACGTTGAACGTGCGCCCCACCTCATCGAGGGTGCGCGGATGCTCGCCCCCGAGGCCGTACCGCAGCTCGAGTACGCGCCGCTCGCGGTAGCTGAGGTTCTCCAGCGCCTCGCGCAGAGCCTCCTTGGTCAGGATCTCCGCGGCGCGCTCGTAGGGAGACTCGGCCCGCTCGTCAGCGATGAACTGCCCGAACTCTGACTCTTCCTCATCGCCGACCGGCTTCTCCAGCGACACGGGAGCCTGGGCAGAGCGCTTGATCGACTCCACCTCCTCAGGCTCGATACCCGTGACCTCGGCGATCTCCTCCGCCGTGGGCTCACGGCCCAGCTCGGTGACCAGCTTGCGCTCAGCGCGGCCGATCTTGTTGAGCTTCTCGACCACATGGACGGGGATGCGGATCGTGCGGGCCTTGTCGGCCAGGGCGCGGGCGATGGCCTGGCGGATCCACCAGGTGGCGTAGGTGGAGAACTTGAAGCCCTTGCGGTAGTCGAACTTCTCGGCCGCACGCACCAGGCCGAGCGTTCCCTCCTGGATCAGATCGAGGAAGGGCAGGCCCTGGTTGCGGTAGTTCTTGGCGATCGAGACGACCAGGCGCAAGTTGGACTCGACCATCTTCTGCTTGGCGTCGAGGTCACCGCGCTCGATCCGCTTGGCCAGGTCGACCTCCTCCTGGGCGGTGAGCAGGCGGACCTTGCCGATGTCCTTGAGGAACAGCTGCAGCGAGTCGGTGGTCATGTCCGGCTTGAGATCCAGCGTGGTCTTGGCCTTGCGCCGCCCCCGCTTGTCCGGGGCGCGCTCCACCTCAGTGGCGGCCAGAGCCGGATCCACCTCCTCGACCAGCTCAATCTCAGCCCGCTCGAGGAAGCCGTGCAGCTCCTCTACGTCGGCCTCGTCGAGATCGAGCTCAGACACGGCGCCGGCGATCTCGGAGTACGTGAGCACCCCGAGCTGCTGCCCCCGGTTGACCAGGCCCTTGATCTCTTCAAGCTCTTGCAGTTCGGCTACTGACATCTGGTTTCTAGCTTTCAGTCCTTTGCGCGCTGGTCGCGCTGCCGTGCTCATTGAGAGCGTAGATCCGCAACTCAACCATGCTTGCGACTATAGTCACTTTACTTAATGAAGTCAACGCGCGGGGCGGTGGCCCAAGCCACTCCCCGGTGCTCACTGAGCGAAGGGACGCGGACGGTCGGCGTCTGCATCTGTATACGTATAACAGCGGCGCGCGTTTCAAAGTTACGCCGACTTTTTCTCCTTCGGGGGCGGAGTGAGCTTCCATCTCCCGCATCATCGGGCGCCCAGGCCAGGGCTTTAGGCCTTCGGCCCGGCAGTACGCGATGATGTGAGCCGATGAGCGATAAACGCACTCCCGGAGTCCTCGGAGGCCTGCCCCGCACGCGGCCCCACCGGCGCAGCGCCAAGCGGGCCGTCGCCACCCCTCCACCGCCGTCCGACTTCGCCTCCGCCGCACCGTCACGCGCCAAGGCCAAGCCGCGCGCCGCCGCTCAGACGAAGGCTCGGGCAACCGGGGCCAAGGCAACCGGGGCCAAGGCCCCCCGCAAGCCCCGGACACCTGCGGCCGCCGCCAAGGCGGCCCCCAAGCCTCGCCGCAGCGCGCCACCGCCACCAGCCAAGGCACCTGAGCCCAGGTCCGGTGCCGTGGGGACCGCGGTCCAGGCCGCCGCCGAGCTGGCGGAGATCGGACTGCAGGCCGGCACCCGTGCGCTGCGGGGCGCGCTCTCGCGCCTCCCCCGCGGCTGATCAGGCCGTTTCGCACCTTCGTAAGGGCCGATCCGGCGCTGCCCCAGGCGCCCTGAAGTCACCGCCGGGGCGGTTACGTATACTCTCGCACCGCCACCAGCCGAGCGATCGTCCGTCAGCGGGCGGTCGGCGGGGGAACCACTTTGCGGACCGAGGTCCGTAGGGGCGAATCGGCTTCTCTTGAGCCGTAGCGCCGTTGTAGCGCGAGCCCGTCAGCTCACCCCGTAGGCCAGACCAACGGATGGACTGATACTTGATCTGCAAGCGTCGTGTTAGTACCTGTGTCCTGCTCGTGCTCAGCGGGCTTCTGGCCTTCCCGACCCTGGCCGCCGCGGGCTCCGGCGGCTCGGCGGCCGGCGGGCTCCCCGGCTCGAGCGGCTCCGGGGCACCGAAGCCCTCCAACACCCACTCGGTGCAGGCCAGCGGCGACGGGATCACCCTGACTACGACCGCCAACACGATGCTGCGCGGCCAGCTCACCTTCTCGGGCACCGCCTCCCGGCAAGCCTCCGGCAGGACGATCCAGATCCAGCGCTTGGGCCATCAAACGGCCTGGCACTGGACGCCGACGGTCCAGACCACGGTGGCTCCGGACGGCTCGTTCCGGGTCACCTGGCACACCAACCACATCGGACGCTTCTCGGTCAGAGCGCTGTTCGCCGGCCACGCCGGCGCAGCCGCCGCCCCGCCGACCGTCACGATCACGATCTATCGCGCGTCGCTGGCGACGCTTTACGGGCCGGGGTTCTACGGTCGCCGCACGGCCTGCGGCACGCGCCTGCGCCGCACCACGATCGGCGTGGCCAACCGGACTCTGCGCTGCGGCACCAAGGTCGCGATCCTGTACCGCGGGCGGACCCTCGTGGTCCCGGTCATCGACCGCGGGCCCTATGCCAACGGGGCCGACTGGGACCTCACGATGGCCACCGGTCGGGCGCTGAGGATCAGCACTACGGCGCGTATCGGCGCCGTTTCGCTTCCCCGGCACCCCGGGCTGTTCTAGCCGCCCCTAACGCTCGCCGCTGGCCGAAGCGGCGAACCGAGCCTGCTCGGCGGCCTCGATCAGCTCTGTCGGGCTGAGTCCATCCTCGCCCAGGACGGCGATGCCGACACTGGCGGTAAGCGGAGCTCCGCGCCAGGGGTGGCCTTGGCGCACGGTGCCGGAGATGCGCTGGGCCAGCG